>FR901907.1 GCA_000438255.1 Clostridium sp. CAG:389 | reverse complement strand
CATTTATGTCAATTTATCCAAATCTATGTAATCCTTGCTATTACTGATTTTTGCCACAACAGTTCTTGTACTTTTTGCCACTTCCACAAGGACAAGGGTCGTTTCTTCCAACTTTTGGACCTTCATTTACAACCGTTTGGCTATGTTCTGGAGTATTAATTTTCTTACCACCATCAACACTCTCAATAGCCTCTAAAGCTGCACCAGTAATTTTAGCTGCCTCTTGTCTTTTAACTTCGCCGTTTTGTCTTCTGATATTCATAAGAATTTTAACAACATCAACTTTCATGTTTGCAATCATCTCATCAAACATATCCATACCTTCCATTCTGTATTTAACAACAGGATCTTGTTGACCATAAGCTCTTAATCCAATACCATTTTTCAATTCATCCATATCATCAATATGATTCATCCATTTTTCATCAACAACTTTAAGCATTACAACTCTTTCAAGTTCTCTCATTTTTTCAGAAGTAATTTCTTCTTCTTTAACTTGATATTTGTTAACTGCTTGTTTTTCTAATTCTTCTATAATTGCATTTGAATCGTTTTCATGTGCTTTAATGAAGTCATACATATCTAAACCAAATTCATTTGTTATTTCTGTATTTAAGGCCTCTATATTAATTGATTTTCCATCTTCACCTTCAACAAACATTGCAACAGTTTCTTCTGCTACTGAATTTATCATATTTAATATATTGCTATGAATATCTTCTCCATCAAGAACTTCTCTTCTTTGTTTATAAATAATCTCTCTTTGTGCATTCATAACATCATCATATTTTAATACATTTTTACGAATACTGAAGTTTCTACCTTCAACTTTCTTTTGAGCATTTTCAACAGCTTTTGAAATTAATCTTGAAGCTATTGGCATATCTTCGTCAGCTCCTAATGTATTATAAACTTTTGTTATTGCATCTCCACCAAAGATTTTCATTAAATCATCATCTAATCCAATAAAGAATCTTGATTCTCCGACATCACCTTGACGTCCAGAACGTCCTCTTAATTGGTTGTCAATTCTTCTAGATTCATGTCTTTCTGTTCCAATTATTTTTAAACCACCAGCATCAATAACTTTTTGTTTTTCTTCTTTTATTTTCTCGTCATATTTTTCAACTAATTTATTGAATTGTTCTCTGGCTCTTAAAATATCTTGGTCATCAGTTTCATAATATGTGTTTGATTCTTCTATTAAGTTTTCTGGTACTTTATTTTTTCTCATTTCTTCTTTTGCTAGATATTCGCTATTTCCACCTAACATAATATCAGTACCACGTCCTGCCATGTTTGTAGCAATTGTAACTGCTCCAAATTTACCAGCTTGTGCAACTATCATAGCTTCTTTTTCATGTGATTTTGCGTTTAATACTTCGTGTGGTATACGTGCTTCGTTTAATAATTTACTTAATTTTTCTGATTTCTCAATTGATACTGTACCAATTAAAACTGGTTGTCCTTTTGCATGACTTTCTTTTACACTTTCAACAACTGCTTTGAATTTTGCTTTTTCATTTTTGTATATAACATCATTTTCATCTTTTCTTATCATAGGTTTGTTTGTTGGTATTTCAACAACATCTAAGTTATATATTTCTTCAAATTCTGATTCTTCTGTCATTGCTGTACCAGTCATACCTGATAATTTATCATACATTCTGAAAAAGTTTTGGAATGTTATTGTTGCTAATGTTTTTGATTCATCTGCTATTTTAACTTTTTCTTTTGCTTCAATTGCTTGATGTAATCCATTGTTGTATCTTCTTCCATACATAATACGTCCTGTAAATTCATCTACAATTAAAACTTCTCCATCTTTTACGATGTAGTCTATGTCTTTTTTCATTACACCATTTGCTCTTAATGCTTGATTTACATGGTGTACTATTGTTGAGTTTTCTAGGTCATTGAAGTTTTCTAAGTTAAAGAATTCTTCTGCTTTCTTAATACCTTTTTGTGTTAATGATGCAGATTTTGCTTTTAAGTCTACAATGTAATCATATTTTTCATTGTCTTCTGCTTGTTCGAAGTCTTTTACATCTTCTTCTACTATAACTTTTGCTTCTAATTTTTTAACAAAATTGTCTGCTCTTTTATATAAGTCTGATGATTCATTTGCTCTACCTGAGATGATAAGTGGTGTTCTTGCTTCATCTATTAAAATACTATCTATTTCATCGACAATCGCATAGTTTAATCCTCTTTGTACTAATTGATTTTTGTAGATTACCATGTTGTCTCTTAGATAATCAAATCCAAATTCATTATTTGTACCATATGTGATATCTGCTGCATATGCTTTTTGTTTTGCTTGTGGGTCCATTCCAGCAATTACTAATCCTACTGAAAGTCCTAAGAATTTATATAGTTTTCCCATCCATTCACTATCTCTTTTTGCTAGATAGTCGTTAACTGTAATTACGTGAACTCCTTTTCCTTCTAGTGCATTTAAGTATACTGGTAATGTTGCAACTAATGTTTTTCCTTCACCAGTTTTCATTTCTGCAATTCTTCCTTGATGTAATATGATTCCACCAATTAATTGAACATCAAAGTGTCTCATTCCTAATGCTCTTTTTGATGCTTCTCTAACTACTGCAAATGCTTCTGGTAATATATCGTCTAATGTTTTGCCTTCTGCTAATTGCTTTTTAAAGTATTCAGTTTTTTCTTTTAATTCGTGGTCTGTTAATTTTTCCATTTCTGGTTCTAAGCTGTTTATTTTGTTTACTATTGGCATTACCCTTTTAACTTCTTTTTCACTGTATGTTTTAAATAATTTCATATGGTATATTCCTCCTAAGTTTTTTATTTTTTTACCTTTTTTACTTTGTTACTATATCACTAAAATAGCTTTTTAGCAATAGTTTTTAAATAAAAAACATATTTCTTTTTGACAGGCATACATTTTATTAAATAGGTATTTTATAAAAGAAAAGAGGATTCTATATGTTTGTTTTTAATGTTAAAGTAAATGGTAGTAAAATTTTTAAATGTTTTTTTATTGGTGTAATTATTTTTTTAATTATTATTTTAGGAATTGTTATGTATAGAGTTTTTGGTGGAGCTAACAATGCCTCTAAATCGCA
This sequence comes from Clostridium sp. CAG:389, assembly GCA_000438255.1. Taxonomy (GTDB): domain Bacteria; phylum Bacillota; class Clostridia; order TANB77; family CAG-508; genus CAG-269. Next base: position 18,297 of record FR901907.1, on the reverse strand, counting down.
AAGTTGCTTTCCTCAAAATGGTGTTTCTGAAATTCAACCAAGAAATTATACGAATATTTTGAAAACTGTTCATGAAAACATATCCCCTTATGTAGGCAAAAAAATTTGTTTTACAGGATATGTTTATAGGGTTTTGGATTTACAAGATAGCCAATTTGTTTTGGCTCGTGATATGATTGTTAGTTCTAATTCTCAGTCTGTTGTTGTAGGTTTTTTATGTGAGTATGATAATGCTAAGGATTTTGCTGATAATACATGGGTTACAGTTACTGGCACTATTGTTAAAGGTGATTATCATGGTGATATGCCTATTGTTAAAGTTACTGATATAAAATGTGTTGATAAGCCTTCTTCTGATGAGTATGTTTATCCTCCTGATGATAGTTATATTCCAACTAGTGGGATAATTTAAAAAATAATAAAAGGGCTGTAAAAACCCTTTTACTATTTTTATTAATGTTCTATTCCTTCTTTATTTTCTATTTTTTCATATAATTCTGGAAAATTTTCTTTATATGTAAAAGATGAGTCTACTTTTTGCAACATCCATTCATGTCCGTATAATTGATTTAGTGATACTGAATTAGCTCTTTCTCTTGCTGTATTGCTATAATTTGGAATTTGTTCGTCGTCTTTTGCTATGATGCTATATGGAACTAATGTTTTTCCAGCATATGCAGCTGCAAAATTTCTATGATGTCCTTCAATTATGTAATTAACATCGTCAACATTTATTGCTTCTATTACTCTACTTGGTAAGTATCCTTTTTCTTTTATACTATTTACTACTTGTTCAAAGTTATATCCAGATTCTCCTTCTCCTAGTGTTTCACGTTCTTCTTGCAATGGTAAAAGCATTTGTGGACTTGTCCATTTTTTACCAAAGGATTCATTTGCTTCATAATGTTTTTCACATTCAAGAATTACATCTGCAATATCAGATGGTGAAGCAAATGATGTATCTATTATTAAATCATAATTATTTTCATCTTTTAGATCGACACCATATCTATTTAAATATCTATTTCTTTCCCCAATTCTTCTTTCCTCTCTCTCAGCTGTTGCTTCTTTAATTGAACTATATTGACTATCTTCTTTTCCTCTTGTTTTGTCATTGAATAGTCTTTTGCCTGCTATGTCTGCATTTGTAGTTAATCTTACCGAAAAAGCATCCGGAATATTATTGAAAGCTAGTCTTGAATCGATAATCCATATTTCGTTAGGATGTGGTTCTCTATTTATTGCTTCTCCTTTTTGTTTCATTCCTTCATCAATTAGTGTATCTACAATTTTTCTAATTTTTGCAAAATCTTCTCTATTATTTGCGTCTTGAATAGAGAAATTAGATAAATCAGTGTTTTCTTTAATTAAGTTAGCTATTGTTGTTGATAGAATATGTCTGTATTCTTCGGTACTGAAAAATACTTTTATTTCATCTCTATCACTAATTTGTTTTAAATTTTCCTCATTGTTTAAATTTGCAATTAAATCGATGATTGAATTAAAATATTTTCTAAAATCATTTCCAGTTGATTCTAAGTGTATTTGATTTTCTGAATATCCCATTTCTTCTAACTTTTTAATTAAATTTTTTACGGTTGTTCCTTTACCACTTACAGGTTCACCAGATAATGCTATTATTTTATTTTTTACATTATTCTCTTCCATATATTATTCTCCTTTTTAATTCCATCTTTTTATATTTTACCACTTTTAACTTATTATGTCAAATTAATTGCAAAAACTGGAATTATTTGCTGTCCATTATACTCTTAAATATTCCCTCATCTATCAATGTAGCAAAAACATTTTTTATAATAATCAATATAATTGGTCCAATTAGCATACCTAAAATACCAATAAATTTAAATCCAGTATACATAGCAATCAATGTAAAAATAGGATGTGTTCCAATATGCTTACTAACCAATTTAGGCTCCAAAAATTGCCTTACAGTAGACATTATTATTAATAATATAATAAGAGCTATTCCTAATTTCAAATCTCCATTCAAACCCGAAATAATTGCCCAAGGAATCATTACAGTTCCTGAACCTAAGATTGGCAAAGCATCAACAAATCCTATAAATAAAGCCATTAATAATGGAAATTCTATATTGAATTTAGCAAATTTCAAAATATATAATCCAACCAATGAAATTATAAAAGAAACTAATATAAGTGTTGCTTCTGCTTTTAAATATCCTCCTAATGTTTGTGTTAAATCTTTTATATGTTTTCCTACTTTAAATACCCATCTTTTTGGAAAGTGATGTTCTATTTGGTCTAATATATAAACTTTGTCTACACATATTAAGTATAGTGCCATAATTGTGACTACAAAATAGATTGCAATTGTTGGTATAGATGTTATCATGTTTAGTAGTCCTGTTAAAAAATTTCTTATCCAGCTGGATACAGAATCTAATACGTCTCCTGTTGAATTTTCAATTATTGAGGTTATTTCATTTGGTAAATGTGTGTTATTAAAATCAAACCTATTTGTGAAGTTTTGGAATAATATGTATGCTTTTTCTACATAACTATTTAAATCTTTTAATAAGTTTGATGCTTCTGCTATTAATGATACTATCCCCCATGTTACTCCTCCAATTATTATTCCTGAGGCTATTATAAATATTATTATTGAACTTGTTTTTCTTGTTAGTTTTAATTTTTTCATTATTAACCTAATTGCTGGTTCTATTATTAGTGATATTATAAATGCTATTAAAAATGGTGTGTAAAATATTGCTAGTTTAAATGCTAAAAATAGTCCTATTAATATTAAAATTACATATAAAAATCTTTTTAATACTCTTGTCCAATATGACATGCCAATTATCATTTTTCTCTTTCTCCTATGTAATTAGTATATGTTAATTTGCAGTTTATATTCTTAAAAATAATTGATATTCTAAATAAACTTGAAATAAAATATACACCCGACAAAAAGGGTGTATATTTTTTTATGAATTATTCTTATTTGAATTACAACTGCAAATATCACCTATTGTATTACAAACCTGTTGACTACCTAATTGTATCTCGTTTTGAGCTAAATCTCCTAATGTTAAAATTCCAATTACATGATTATTTTCATCACACACCGGTAATCTTCTTATTTGGTTATTTGCCATCTTGCTTTCAGCATTAGTCATATCATCATCTTCTTTACAAGTACATAAATTTGTAGACATTATTTCACTTGCTGTTGTTTGTGAACAATCTTTATCACATGCAACTGTTCTTAATAAAATGTCTCTATCTGTTAGTATTCCACATATACAATTATTGTTATCACATACTGGTATACATCCTATGTGATTTTCGCTCATTAATTTTGCTACTTCTGTTATTTTTGTTTCTGGTTTTACACAGCATACGTTTTCACACATACAATCTTTTACTTTCATCTTGATATTCTCCTTTCAAAAATTGAATTAGAATAAAAATTTAAAGGTTTTGAATTTTATATTTATTGCTTTGATTTTCTTTAAATTTTCATTTATTATTATTTGTTAATATAAAAAAAATATGCAAATTTTAATTTGCATATTTGTAATTTTTTTCCATTCTAGTTTAAAATTGTTCATATAAGTCATCAAAGCTTCCAAAATCTCTGTTGAAAGGCGGTCTTCCTGGGCCAGGTCTAAACGGAGGTCTCATTGGTGGACGGGGTCCGGGACCTGGTGGATTTGGCATAGGTGGCCTGAATGGTGGTCTACGTCTATTTAGCAGTTCACGTATTAATAAAATTTGTATTAAATCTCTTAATCCACTATTAAATTGTCTCTTTTCATTATTCTCCCCCGCAGCTTCAGATATTTTAACATCAGGTTTTCTACTTTCTGTTCTTTTGATACTAGAATTATTATTCGATGTTGAAATATTTGTAGTTCTGACATTATTTACATCATTTGTCAAATTGATATTTACTCTTGTTTCATTTTTAGCTTCTAATGCGTAATAAATTTCATCTGTCATATTTTCGATATCATCTCTGGTAATAGTTTCTCCCCTCATATTGTCACATTTCTTAGTTACCATAGGATACACAATTTTATATATTTCAGGATAGCTATTTTCTAGTTCAACATTATTTCCAGATATATTAATGTTAGTATTAAATGTTGGATTTCTATATTCTTGATATTCTTGTGGCTCATAATTATACTGTTCAAATTGATTTCTTGTTGGATATCCTAAAATACTTCTTATGTAATTATCATATGTTTCGTTATACATAATTAACCTCCCTCATTTTCCCTGATTTGTAGTTTTCTACAAATTAGTTTTATATATCGTATGAGGGAGGCTCTATTTTTGTTAAATCTTATTTACTAAATCTTTGAATTTATTTCCTCTGTCTGCAAAATTTTTAAACATATCAAAACTTGCACTTGCAGGTGAGAATAATACGACATCGCCTTTTTTAGCAGATTTTTTAGCAATTTCAATTGTTTGCTCTAATGTATCACACATATTAATATTTATTTTTTTATTCTCTTTTTCAGATTCATTTTTTACAACATCATATATTTTTTCGGCTGTTTGACCAATCAAAATAAGTGTTGAAACTTTATCTATAACTGGTTTTGCAAGAGGTTCATATTCCAAGTTTTTATCATACCCACCTGCAATTAAAATTATATTTTCTTTAAATGCATTTAAACCTGAAATCGTTCTTGTTGGAGAAGAACTTGCAGAATCATTATACCACTTAACTCCATCAATCTCTCTTACAAATTCAATTCTATGTTCAACAGGCCTAAATTTCTTAATTGCTTCTACTGCGACCTCTGTGTCAACTAATGTTTTTGTAGCGGCAAGAGCTGTTGCTATATTTTGAAAATTATGATTTCCTCTTAATATAACTTCATCAGTATTCAAAATATGTTTTCTTATGCCATCATTACATTCTTTTATAATATCATCATCAACTATAAATCCACTATCTAATTTTGTTTTACTACTAAAAAATATGACTTTTCCGTTCGCTTCTTTGCTACATTCCCTTGTTATATCATTATCATAATTTAATATTAATATTCCATTTTCTTTTTGATTTTTAAATATACATTTTTTTGCATCAATATATTCTTGATAATCTTTATGTATATTTAAATGATTTGGCGTTATATTAGTAATAACTGCAATGTCTGGACTAATGTTCATATTCATTAATTGAAAACTACTTAATTCTAATACGACTATATCATTTGGTTCCATTTCTGGCAATTTTGTAAATAATGGCGTTCCGATATTTCCGCCTAAAAAAGTTTTATAACCTGCATGTTGTAAAATTGCATTTATTAAACTTGTTGTAGTTGTTTTGCCATCACTACCTGTTACACCAATTATTTTACATGGGCACATCTCCATAAGCATTTCAACTTCTGTTGTAACAATTGCTCCTCTATCTGCCTCTTTTTGCAATTCTGGTCTTGTTGGTAGACAACTTGGTGATCTAAAAATAACATTAAATCCATTTAAATTTTCAAGACAATTTTTACCAAAAAATGTGTCAAATTCATATGTATTTATTTTATTGATGGTTTCTTCTGGAATTTCTTCTAATGTTCTTTCATCAAATACTGTTACTTGTGCTTTTTTATTATATAAATATTCTAATAATGGTAAATTGCTTACTCCTAAGCCAATTACTGCAACTTTTCTAAATCTTATATATTCATTAAATTCTTCTAATTTTTTGTTTTTATAGCTCATTTTTATTCCTTCTTTCTTTATGCCCTTTTGTTTCTTTGTGGGGCGTTTAATTTATTATACGCAATTTCATTATATAGTGTAACTTCACACATTATATATCTTTTTTTTCAAAAAAACAATTTTTAACAGAATATTTTTTCATTTTTCGGTAAGAATATTTTTAGATATCGATTGGAGGTGCATTTTAATGTCAAAATCTAATAAAAACAAAAATAATCAAGATAATAGAAATAATCAATCTCAAAATGAAGAAAGACAAAATAATAGAAATAATAATTGCAAATAATTTATTGAATTTTATTATAAAATAGCTCTTTTTATTGGGCTATTTTATTTTTAGCTTTTAATAGTTGATTTTACATAATATTTTTGTTATAATTTATTTATTAAATGCACATTGAAATTTTAAAAATCATTTTTATTAGGAGGTTGACTTTATGGAAAAACAAATTAGAAAAATAATATATCTTGTTATATCTTTATTGTATTTTGTGCTCTTGTTTTATTTTTGTATAATACTTCGGATTCCACGTACATTAGAATCTTTGATTATTTTGGTTCTATTGTTTATTCTTGCAATAGTTTTCTTTAAACAATATGAATATGAGAAAAACTCTATTTATTTAGATGAGGCATCAAAAAAAATAGCAGAACTTTCAAAAATATATTCAACTGAAAAGGAAATTGTTGACTATGTAAGTGATTTAATGTATACCAACTTATATAAAGACATATCTGATAATGATTCAATAGTTGTTATTGACTATGATGAAAGCTATTTGCTAGATTTTTATGATAATCTTGATAGATTGGCTTCAAACCAAAATAAAGAAGTTGATGAATTAACTCTTGTACAAAAAAGTGCATGTTTAATAGATTCGTTATTGGGAACGGAAGCATGGGTACTTAAAACTATAAAATATATTGATGAAATTGATTATTCTACTAGATCTTTAAATATCGAATTAGCTATAAAAGCTGGTCTGTTATTTTGTGGGCATACAATGGAAGAAATTAATGAGAATCCTTCATATATAGACTTCTTAACTGCTATACTACACGAAGTTATAGAATTTGATAGAACAGGTGATTTACTGGTAATCAATATATTAGTTGATATTTTACAAAATTACAAAAAATTATAGTTAAAAAATGATTTTAAATTTCAAATTTGACAGGTGGTCTTTATGACACCTGTCAATTCATTTTATACACCTATAACTGAAAATCCATTATCCACATGTATTACTTCACCAGTAATTGCAGAAGACATATTGCTAAACAAAAATGTGCAGCAATCACCTACTTCTTTTGCAGTAACATTTCTATGTAATGGTGACTTTTCTTCTACAATATCTAAAATATTTCCAAAATCTTTTATTCCTTTTGCTGAAAGTGTTTTTATTGGTCCTGCTGAAATAGCATTTATACGTGTTCCATTTTTCCCTAAATCTTTTGTTAAATATCTAACACTTGATTCTAATGCAGCTTTTGCAATTCCCATAACATTATAACCTTCTATGTTTTTTTCTGCACCATAATATGATAATGTAACAATACTTGAATTATTATTTAATAAACCTAATTCTGATGCTATTCTTGATACAGCAATCAATGAATAACTGCTAATGTCACACGCATGTGAAAAACCATCTCTTGAAGTATTTATAAAATCATTTCTTAAATCTTCTGTATTTGCGTGAGCAATTGCATGTAAAATTCCATCTATTTTTCCGTTTTCTTTTAATATAGTTTCAAAGCATATTTTTATAGATTCATCACTTGAAACATTACAAGAATAAGCTTTTGAACCTGGGATTTCTTCCATTAATTTTTCTATTTTAGGTTTATTCTCTTCCGAATTATATGTGAAAATTATTTGAGCTCCTTGCTCATATGCAGATTGTGCAGCTCCCCAAGCTATACTCCATTTGTTTCTTATTCCCATTATTAAGATTTTCTTTCCTTGTAATAACATTATCGAATACCTCCTATTTTTCTATATTTTTCGTATCTTTGTTCTATTAATTCATCTTGTGTCTTATTTGATAATTCTTTTATATATTTTTTTAATATGTCTTTTAAGTTTTGACAAACTGTTTCAAAATCTTCTTGTGCTCCACCTTCTGGTTCTTTTACTATATTATCAATAACTCCTAATTTTTTCAATTCTTTTGATGTGATTTTCATTTTTTCTGCCGCTTCTGATGATTTGCTTGAATCTTTATATAAAATACTTGCAAATCCTTCTGGTGATAATATAGAATATATTGCATTTTCTAGCATTATTATAATATCTGTAACTCCTAATGCTAATGCTCCACCACTAGAACCTTCTCCTATTACAATTGATATCGTTGGAACTTTTAATTGTGACATTTCAAATAAATTTTTGGCAATTGCTTCTCCTTGTCCTCTTTCTTCTGCTCCAATTCCTGGATATGCTCCTGGTGTGTCTATGAATGTTATTATAGGTCTATTAAATTTTTCAGCTTGTTTCATCAATCTTAATGCTTTTCTGTATCCCTCTGGATTCGGCATACCAAAGTTTCTTTCTATATTTTCTTTGGCATTTTTTCCTTTTTGTTCTCCTATTACTGTAACTGGTATTTCATCTAATTCTGCGATTCCACCTATAATTGATTTGTCATCTCCGAAATATCTGTCTCCATGTAATTCTATAAAATTTGTGAATATTTTATTTATGTAATCTAATGATTTTGGTCTTTCTGCTTTTCTTGCTATATTTACTCTATCCCATGCTGATATAGTTTTCATTTTATTTTATTCCTTATATAATTTATTTAGGTTTTTATAAAGGTTTTACCTATAAACCTCTCACTAACTCTAAAATTTTTGACTGTTGATTTAATTTATGGTATAATCATTTTATGCTTATATTATAAAAATCCATAGACCTAAGGAGGAAAGCTATTATGATTAAAAAAATTACGGATTTTATAACTTGTTGTCAGTTACGGTGTAAACAAAGAAAGGAAAATAAGTTCTTGAAACTTTTTGTTTATTACGCATTAAAGTTCAGCCCAATGTCTATTATGGATATTACACTTTTGTTTCCAGGCTATTTTAGTCCGGAGACTGTTGATGCTGTTGCTGAGAAGCTTAGTTACAAATGTCTAGTATTCCATGATGAAGATAAGAAAGCGACTTATGTTATTTTCCACGAAAAAAATGACTGACATTACATTTATGGGGATGGCTGTGCTGTCCCTATATTTTTTTCTTTAATGCAACTTAATTATGTTATATAGTGTTTCTTTCATATCTTTTCTTTCAACAATTTTATCAATAAAACCATGGTCTAATAAAAATTCAGAACTTTGAAATCCACTTGGTAACTTTTGTTTTATTGTTTGTTCTATAACTCGCGGTCCCGCAAATCCTATTAAAGCTCCTGGCTCTGCTAAAATAATGTCACCTAAACTTGCAAAACTTGCAGTAACTCCACCTGTTGTTGGATCAGTTAATACAGATATATATAGCAAACCTGCTTTATCTAGTTTTGCAATTGCAGCTGATGTCTTTGCCATTTGCATTAATGATATTATACCTTCTTGCATTCTAGCACCACCTGATACACAAAATAAAATAACAGGTAATCTTTCTTTTATTGCAGTTTCAACTAATCTTGTTATTTTTTCACCAACAACACTTCCCATACTTCCCATCATAAAATTGCTATCCATAACTCCAATTGCTACTTTTAATCCATTTATATTTCCAGTTCCTGTTTGTATTGCTTCTTGTATTTTTGTCTTTTCTTGTAGTGTTTGTATTTTTTCTTTATATCCTTCAAATTTTAATAAATCACTTGTTTGCATATTTTCATTTATTTCATTAAAGGTTCCTTCATCTATTATTTGTTTTATTCTCCTTCTAGCTGATAATCTGAAATATTGCCCACAATTTGGACATATACTGTAATTGTTTTTTAATTCTTCTTTGTATAGTATTTCTTTACAGTTATTGCATTTTACCCATTTTCCTACTAACATATCTGATGCTCTTTCATTTTTTTGATCTGGTTCTTTTGGATTTATTTTTTTGATTTTATCTATTACCATTATCTTTCTCCTTATTAGCAAATTTTTTAGCAATAAAAGAAGTATCATAATTATTACTAATGAAATCCTCATCTTTTAAAATCCTATATAAAAAATCAATATTAGTATTAATGCCATCAATAACAAACTCGCCGAGTGCACTTTTCATCTTAGCAATTGACTCATTTCTATCTTTTCCATGTACAATAATTTTTGCAATCATAGAATCATATGTAGGTGGAATTTTATAACCAGGATAAATGGCTGTATCAATTCTAATTCCATTTCCTCCGGGTATGTGTAATTCTTTTATTTCTCCTGGACAAGGCATGAAATTTTTATACGGATTTTCTGCATTTATTCTTGCTTCTAAACTATGTCCTGTAAATTTAATGTCATCTTGCTTGTATTGTAGCTTTTCACCTGATGCAATTTTTAGTTGTTCTTTTATTATATCTATACCTGTAATTGCTTCTGTTATTGGGTGTTCAACTTGAACCCTTGTGTTCATCTCCATAAAGTAAAAATCTTTGTTTTTGTCTAATAGATATTCAATTGTTCCAACATTACTATATCCAACTTCTTTTATAGCATTTACTGTAATTTTGCCCATTTTTTGTCTTAACTTGTCTGTTATTACTCCTGATGGTGTTTCCTCTAACATTTTTTGATTGTTTCTTTGTACAGTGCAGTCTCTTTCACCTAAATGTATTACATTTCCATGTTCATCTGCCATTACTTGAACTTCTATATGTCTCGGATTTTCTATAAATTTTTCTATATAGATTGAATCATCATTAAAAGAAATTTTTGCTTCTTGTCTTACCAAATCGTAAAATTTCACAAGCTCTTTTTCATTATAGGCGATTCTTATACCTTTACCACCGCCACCACTACTTGCTTTTAAAATTACTGGGTAACCTATTTTCAAGGCCACTTTTATAGCTTCTAGCACATTGTCAACTAAACCATTTGAACCAGGAACTACTGGAACACCTGCATTTTTCATAGTTTCTTTTGCTTTTGATTTATTTCCCATTAATTCAATCATTTTATAATTTGGTCCTATAAACTTTATACCAATTTCATCACACATTTTTGCAAAACTACTATTTTCAGATAAAAAACCATATCCAGGATGTATTCCATCACATCCTGTTAAACATGCTGCCTCTATTATTGCTTTAACATTTAAATAACTTTTGTTTGATGGAGCTGGACCTATACATACAGCTTCATCTGCTAATTCTTTGTGTAAAGAATCTCTATCTATTTCTGAATATACAGCAACTGTCCTTATTCCTAGCTCTCTACACGCCCTTATTATTCTTACAGCAATTTCTCCACGATTTGCTACTAATATCTTTTTTAGCATTTCTAATTTCCTTTCATTTATAAACTTTATATTTGTGTTTGTATTTTGAAAATTTTTAATTATCTACAATTGCAAATGTTAGTTCTCCTTTTACAGCTATTTTTCCTTCAACTGTTGCAACTGCTTCTCCTACTCCTATTGGTCCTTTTCTTTTTATAATTTTTACTTCTAGTTTTAATCTATCTCCTGGTACTACTTGCTTTTTGAATTTTAAATTGTTTATTCCTCCAAATAAAGCGTTTTTATTTTTGTTTTCTTCTAATGATAGTATCGCAATCGCTCCTGTTTGTGCTAATGATTCTACCATTAATACTCCTGGCATTATTGGATTGCCTGGGAAATGTCCTTTAAAGTAATATTCATCTGCTGTTACATTCTTGTATGCTGTACAGTTTTCTCCTGGTGTATATTCTTCAACTTCATCTATCATTAAAAATGGCTCTCTTTGTGGTATTATTTTCTTAATTTCTTCTTTATTTAACATTTTGATTTTCTCCAATTTTATCTATTATTTTTCTCTTATTTTATTTTAAATAATGGCTGTCCATATTCAACTATATCTCCATCTTTTACGCATATTTCTGCAATTTCACCATCAAATTCTGATTCTATTTCATTCATCAATTTCATTGCTTCAACTATACATATAACTTGACCTTTTTTTACTATATCTCCTGTTTTTACAAATGTTTCTTTATTTGGAGATGGCTTTGAGTAAAATGTTCCAACCATTGGTGATTTTATAATTTTATATTTTTCTTCTTGTATACTATCTATATTTATATTTGCTTTTACATCTGAGTTTATTATTGATTGATTATCTAATTGCATATTTGTTGTTTCTGGTATGAAATTTTGCTGTTTCATGTCTGGTATATTTTTTAAAATGATTTCTTTCTCTGCATTTTTTTTCATACTTATTTTTATTCCTTCTGGAAATTCTATTTCTAGTTCGTCTATCTTAGCATTTCCCATATCATCTATTAATTTTTTAATTTCTTCGTAATCCATAAATTAAATCTCCTTTATTCAACTTGACTTGATTCTATTTGATCCCAATGTCATTCTCAAAAGAACAAAATATTATAGAGCTGTTATGACCTCCAAATCCTAATGAATTTGACATTGCATATTTTACTTCTACATTTCTACCTTTGTTTGGTACAATATCTAGGTCGCATTCTTCGTCTGGTACTTTGTAATTTATTGTTGGTGGTACAAATTTGTCTTGTATTGCTTTTACACATACTATTGCTTCAACTCCTCCTGCTGCTCCTAAAAGATGTCCTGTGTTCCCTTTTGTCGAACTTATCATTACTTTTTTACTTGCTTCTCCAAATGCTAGTTTTATTGCAGATGTTTCTCCTGCATCATTTAAGTGTGTAGATGTTCCATGTGCGTTTATATATGTGATTTCTTCTGGCTTGATATTATTTTCTTTTAAGGCTCTTTTCATCGCTCTGGCAGCCCCTTCTCCATCTGGTGCTGGTGATGTTATATGATATGCGTCTGATGTTGCTCCATATCCTACTATTTCAGCATATATTTTTGTTTTTCTTGCTTTTGCGTGTTCTAACTCTTCTAATACAAGTATTCCTGCTCCTTCTCCCATTACAAATCCGCTTCTTTCTTTGTCAAATGGTATACTTGCTCTGTTGATATCTGTTGATTGTGTTAATGCTTTTATGTTTGTAAATCCTGCTATTCCTGTTGGTGTGATTGAAGCTTCTGTTCCTCCTGCAAAAATTACATCTTCATAACCATTTTTTATCATTCTATATGCTTCTCCTATTGAGTGAGTTCCTCCTGCGCATGCTGTTACAACAGATATTGATTCTCCTTTTGTTCCTAGTTCTATTGCTACATTTCCTGCTGCCATATTACATATGCTCATAGGTATGTACATTGGTGATACTCTGTCAGGTCCTTTTTCTATGTAATGTTTATTTTCTTTTTCTATTGTTGTTAATCCACCTATTCCAGAGCTGATTACTACTCCAACTCTATTCATATCTGTATTTTCTGGTGTTATTCCACTGTCTTTCATAGCTTCTTTTGATGCTATTATTGCAAACTGTGAAAATTTATCTAATCTTTTACAACTTCTTTTGTCAAAGTATTCTTCTGGATTGTAGTTTTTTACTTCTCCTGCTAATTTTACTTTAAATTTTTCTGTGTTAAATTCTGTTATTGGTGCTATTCCACATTTATTTGTTTTTATTCCTTCCCAGAATTCTTCTACATTTTTCCCAATAGGAGTTATTGCTCCTAACCCTGTTATTACTACTCTTTTTTCCATTTTGATTTTCCTTTCTTTACATTAACATTCCACCATCAACGTTTAAAACTTGACCTGTTATATATGTATTTTCTTCACCAGCTAAAAAATATACTGAATTTGCTATTTCTTCACTAGTTCCCATTCTTTTTAAAGGTATCTGTGAATTTATGTTTTCTTTTACATTATCATTTAAAACTGATGTCATATCTGTATCAATAAAACCAGGAGCAATACAATTTGCTAATATATTTCTGCTAGCTAATTCTTTTGCAATACTCTTTGTAAAGCCAATTATTCCAGCCTTTGAAGCAGAATAATTACATTGCCCTGCATTTCCAGATACACCAACAACTGAACTGATATTTACAATTTTCCCTGTTCTTTTTTTCATCATATATGGTACAATACTTTTTGTAACATTAAATGTTCCTTTTAGATTAATATCTATTACTTTTTCAAAATCTTCTGGTGTCATTCTTAATAACAAATTATCTTTTGTAATTCCTGCATTATTAACTAAAACATCTATTTTTCCAAACTTTTCTATTGATTTTTTTGCCATATTTTCACAATCCTCAAATTTAGAAACATCTGTTTTTATGAATAATATCTCTATATTGTATTGTTCAAATTCACTTTTTAAATTTTCTATATTAGTTTTATCTGACACATAATTTAAGACTAAATTATATCCATTTTTAGCAAATTTGATTGCTATTGCTTTTCCAATTCCTCTTGTACCACCTGTTATTAATGCTACTTTTTTATCTTCCATTTTTGTAATCTCCTTTTCAAATTATTATATTAGTTTTTAATATCAGTTAATTTTTGAATTGCATTTTCTAATGTATCAACATCATAGATATTAAATCCATTAACATTTTCAAGCTCTTTTTTTATAAAGCCTGTTAAAGTTTTGCCTGGTCCAATTTCTACAAATGTATCTATATTCTCGTCTTTCATTAATTTTATTGCTTTATCAAATCTAACTGGACTTATAATATGGTTTGATAATATTTCTACCATATCATCTGTGTCATTATAGAACGTGCCATCTATATTTTTAATAACTTTTGTAGTTCCTTTTTTAAACTTAATCTTTTCTAAATCTTTTATGTATTCATTTTTTGCATCTTCTAATGCTTTTGTATGAAATGGTCCACTTGTTTTTAATATGACTACTTTTTTTGCACCATTTTGTTTAAAAATTTCACTTGCTATTTCAATTGCTTTTTGGCTCCCAGAAACCACAGTTTGATTTGAATAATTGTAATTAGCTGGATATATAAACATTCCTTTATTTCTTAATGTGTTGCAAATTTCTTCTATTTTTGAGGATTCTAACCCTATTATTGCAAGCATAGAATATTCACCTTTTGGTAATTTATATTGCATTAGATATCCTCTTTGTTTAAGCAATTTTAATCCATCTTCAAATTTAAGCTGCCCTCCATATATTAATGCCGGATATTCCCCTAAACTAAGTCCAACTGCTATATCTGCTCTTATTCCATTTTTTATTAATATTGATAAAATCGCCAAACTCATTGTTGCAATTGCAATTTGAGTATTTTCTGTTTTGTTTAGTTCTTCTCCTTCAAAACATAATTTAGCTATATCAATTCCTGTAAGTTCTGATGCTCTTATATATATCTTTTTTATATCTTCATATTTTTCATATAAATCTTTTCCCATTCCTATTTTTTGACTTCCTTGACCTGGAAATAAAAATGCTATTTTCATATTACTAAACCTCCATTAAAATACTGCCTGTGTTTAAACCTCCGCCATAGCCTAAGAGAATTATTTTATCACCGTTTTTTAATAATTTTTTTTCAAATATTTCATCTATTGCTATTGGTATGCTTGCACAAAATGTATTTCCTACATTTTCTATATTTGTAAATATTTTTTTATCATCTATTTTTAGCTTGTTTCCAATTGATTTCATTATTTTTAAATTTGATTGATGTGGTATTATATATTTAATTTTATCAATATCAATCTGACTTTTATCTAGTAATTCATTTATGTTTTTTACAGTTTCTGTAACAGCATATTTATAAACTTCTTTACCATCCATATGCAATTTTTCATTCATATTATTTGTAAGTATTTCTCCATTTTGTCCTTGACTTTTTATATTGCTACTATAAATTTTTGTATTTTGCGTTTCTTGTATTATAACAGCTCCTGCTCCATCTGATAGTAAAATTGATGTAGATAAATCTTTTTTTTCTATACAGTTTGATAATAAGTCTACACCTATCATTAGTGCTGTTTTGGATTTTCCTGTTGTTATATAACTTTGTACAATATCTAATGTATTTATAAAGCCTGCACACCCTCCTAAAATGTCTAGACACATACAGTTTTTAATGTTAAAATACTTTTGAATTTTATATGATATTCCTGGCATTAACATATTTGTTGATGTTGTTGCAACAATAATAAAATCTATGTTTTTTATATTTATTTTTGGATTTTTTTCTATCAAATTTTCTACACTTTTTATTGCTAATTCTTCTATATTTTCATCTTTTGAATAATATCTTTTTTGTATTCCTGTTCTTTTGTATATGTAATCTTCCGTTATATTTAGTTTTTTTGCAAGATATGAATTGTTTATTTCAGTTTTCGGTAAATAACTTCCTGTTGCTATGATTTCTATACTTTTCATTTTCACCTCTATATTATATTTTCTAATGTTTTAATAAAATCTTCTGTGATTTTTTCTTTATCAAAAATTTTTCCTGTTTCTTTATATAATGATGTTGATATGTTTTCTAATTCACTTGGAAAATTATCTTCATTTACATTGAAACCTAGGCTTATTATTATATAATTTATTTTGTTTCCTATTGTGTTGCATTCTGTTAAAATTCCACATATTTTCTTTCCATTTAGCATTAGGTCATTTGGTTCTTTTATGTTTAATCTGATGTTATAGTTTTCTTGCATTGTTTTTTGGATTCTTTTTGCTATTTCTGTTGTTAATCCTTCTAATTTTGTTATGTCTTTTTGTGTTTTGTTTAATATGCTTATTGCTATATTCTTATTTGAACCTGTGTGCCATTTTCTTCCTTTTGTTCCTATTCCTTCTGTTTGTTCTTCTGCTATTATTGCTATGTTTTCTGTGTATTTGTTGTTGTTTTCTTTTAAATATGTGTGTGTTGATTTTATTTGTTTGAATTTTTCTGTTTTCATTTTTCTTTTCCTTTTTTGTTTTTTTAGATTTTATATTATTTTTTATTTTTTCTCTATTATTCTGAACGGTCAGTTTTGTGGTTACATTTTTATATTAAATTTTATAAAAAAACTAGACTGTTAATTTATTTTGTGTTATTATTATTTAGTAAAACAAATGAAAATTTTTAGGAGGTATATTAATGACAAAATTGAAAAAAGTTCTAATTGCAACATTAATCTTTATTGTTACAATATTATTGAATTTAAATGTAAAAGCAGTTGATTTAAATTTAACAGAAAATACTAGTGACTCTAATACAACTATCAATACTACTGATGAAGAAGATTATCCTACTTCAAATTATGCAAGATCTTCATCAAATACTAATACAAATCCGATATCTACTACTTCATCAGCTACTGTGAAAACAACATCTTCAACAGAATCTGGTTTAGGACTTACAAATATTTTAAATATTTTCTTGATTAGTATTGGAATCATTTTAATATTACTAGCTATTGCTATTTTAATTAGATTAAAAAATTAATAAAATAAATTGTCAAAAGTTGTCAAATTTGGTTTTTCCTGTTGACAACTTTTTTTGCATTTTTCTAGCAATTTTTGTATGTATATTTTCTCCAAATTTTAAAATAATATTAGTAGATTTAAAAAATCATATCAAACTTTTAAATTGTAAGGAGGATTATTATTATGAATAGAAGATTTTTTGTTTCTTTGGCTATTTTATTGTTTAGCATTTTTTCTTTTTCTATTTGTTTAGCTACTGATGGTAGTGGTATTGGTACTGCTGCTAATGATGTTAGAAATTTTGTTGGTGGTGTTGAAGATACTGTTGAAAATGCTGCTATGGATGTCTCTAATGCTTCCAAAGGTGCGACTGGTGGAACTGAAAATATGATGAATGGTAATCGTACATCTGGTATGTCTAGTTCTAATATGAATAGTGGATATTCTGCTACTAGAACAAATACTGATACTACTATGGGTATGTCTCAAAATGCCTGGATTTGGTTTGTACTTGGTGTTGCTGCTATCGCTATAATTGCTGTTGTTTGGTATTATTCTATGCAATTTACAAATACTGGTCGCCATGGACGTAATGATGATGATAATGAAAATTAATTTTTAAAAGTGCCATCGCTAAGTGCCAAGTTTTGGTTATAAGGACTATCCTTTTACAAGTATAGTCCTTATAATCAAAACTTGGCATTCTAACATTTTTATTAATTAGAAGCTCTTTCTCATCCAAAAAAATATAACTATGCAAATTCAAAATTTTTGTATTTTGAATTTACACAGTTATATTTTAACACTCCTTTATAGTTCTATAAATATAAAAGCGGACGGAATCCTAAGTTGTCGTTGCTGTTAGAAGTGTTACCGTAGCTGCGATAGCACGTGTGGAAGACGCTGTTGTGTAAAAGCCTCCTCGATAGACACAAGGATTGCTGGACCCGTCAGACGTCTCTGTTGTCCATTCACAAATATTACTTGCCATATCATATATATTACATTGTACATCTATTTTACTTGTATCTGTTAAAGAATTTGTTCCTGTTTGTAATAATGCTGTATTTAAACTATTTTGTCTTGAATATTTTGTATTTGTTCCACAATTTTGTATAAATACTATTGC
>FR901906.1 GCA_000438255.1 Clostridium sp. CAG:389 | reverse complement strand
TTTTCAAAAACATATAGGCAATGATATTCTTTATTACTTTTTTATTAGTTTTATTAATATCAAAAACTACTATTATTAATGTTACAAAGTAATTATTTTCCTACTGATAATTCGTGTTTTTTTCTATTGTTGATTGATATACTCAAATCAAATAATTTCATATATTAGGAGGTATTTTTATGACTGAAAACGAAAAGAAATTAAGAAAAAATATTGGTAAAAAAATCAAATTAGCTAGAACTAAGACTAACTATACACAAGAAACATTAGCAGAAAAAACTTCTTTATCCCCTAGATATATTAGTCAATTAGAACGCGGGATTGCTTTTGGTAGTGCTAGTACTATTGTTAGCCTATGTAATGCTTTAAATATATCTTCTAATTTTTTATTTAGTGATGTAATTGATTCTAATTTTTCTGATTTTGATGATTTGGTTGATAATAATTTTTTACACGATTATTCACAATTAAATGATTACAATAAAAAAGTTATTAAACGTTTAACTAATGATTTAATAAAGCTTCAACTTGAAGATAGATTTAAAAAGAGCAATATCAAATAATGATACTGCTCTTTTTTATGATATCTATTTATTCATTTTTATTACATCAATCATTTACATTATTTTTGTAATTCATCTATCTTTTTTCTATCATCTTCATCTAAATTATTTAAACTAAATTCTAATAATGATATCACAATTTTGTTAAAAGATAAATTCTTTATATTTGCAAGGTTTTGTATATCGTCAACTATATTTTCTGGTAATCTCAAAGTTTTACTAACTCCACTATGATTTTCCGGTATTTTCAACTTATTCATATTATATATCCTCCTTGCAATTATTTTATGGCAAAAAAATATTAAAATATGCACCTATTTTTACTTGCATTTTATAATCAGTTATGATAACATTCTTTATATAAAAATTAGACCACAATAAATTGTCAATATTAAAATAGAAAGGAAAGAGATTTATGAAAAAGCAAAACTTTAATGGAATAACACTAGTAGCACTAGTAATTACAATAATTATTTTATTGATATTAGCAGGAATATCAATATCATCATTAAAACATACAGGAATATTATCAAATGCAAAAAAGGCAACAAAAAATTACCAAGAATCACAAGAAAGAGAAATTATTCAAACAGAATTATATTCTTCATATATTTATAAAAATACAGATAATAATCCTTATCCTAATATAGGAGAAAAATTATATGATAAAAATATCGAGAACAGTTCAAAATGGCATATTATAGTTATAAATGATTCAAAACAAATTTATGGTACTGGGTGGATATATCTCCCAAAAGGAAGTAATATAAGTAATATAACTACTCAAAATTCTTGGTTAATAAATACATCTAATCAAGATTTAACCAAATTAGATGATAACTCTTTTACTGAACTTTCTTATTCAAGTACAGTAGGAGTTACAAATGGTTTAATTTTTAATTTGGACCCATCTATTATTGAAAATGCAACACAAGATAATATTAATGAAAAACTAGGAAACAATGTAGAATTGGTCAATTTTGATTGGAATGAAAATAGTGGCATTTCTAAAAATTCATTTAATATGGATGGTATAAATGATTATATTAAAGTAAAATATGATAATGAAGAAGAAAAAAACACATTAGCTAAAAATGGCCTTACATTTGAGTTTTATGGAATTTATAAAGGTGGTACTTCTTATAATGAAAAAAATAAAGTCATTAATCATGATTATAAAGGATTGTTTTGTTATTGGAATGGAATAGAATCTAAACAAGCATCAGCAAGATTTGGTCTTTTAGACAATAGAATCATTTGGAATACTGGTTCTGCTGGTACAGAAGCAGTATCAGATTATTCACAAAATAACTGTCCATGGAATATAATTTATCCAGAAACAGAAGAAATCAAAAAAGATGAAGAATTATATTTCACCATATCTATCAATTGTACTGGTGAGTCTTATACACATACTCTTTATGCCAATGGTAATAAACTATACGAAGGGAAATATAATAAACTTTGTTGGGATAATTTTGTAAATGTTCAATTATCTTCATTAAAATATTTTTGCATTGGAAGATCTTCTGTAACACATGATGGTTGGTGGCATTATTCTAACCTAAATGTTTATTCACTAAAATTATATAATAGAGCCTTAAATGAACAAGAAATAAAAGAAAATTATGATAAAACAATAGCATATCATAATATTTTGCAAAATTAAAACAAAACAATTGCTAATAATCTTCACATATGGTATTATAATATTCGAAAAAAAGTACACACTAAAAGAAGAAAAATAAGGAGGTAAAAAATGAAATTTGAACAATGGAACAAATTCCAACCAGGAGACTGGCAACACGAAATAAATGTAAGAGACTTTATACAAAGAAACTACACACCATATGAAGGAGATTCAAGCTTTTTAACAGGAACAACTGAAAAAACAAAAAAATTATGGGATGAAGTATTAGTACTATACAAAAAAGAAAAAGAATCAAATGGTGGAGTTTTAGACATAGACACAAAAACAGTATCAACAGTATCAGCACATGACGCAGGATACATTGACAAAGACTTAGAAGAAATAGTAGGTTTACAAACAGATGCACCTTTAAAAAGAGCAATTATGCCATTTGGAGGAATACGTATCGTAGAAAAATCATGTGAAGCATATGGAAGAAAAGTTGACCCAGAAGTTGACGAAATTTTCCATAAAATAAGAAAAACTCATAATGATGGAGTTTTCAGTGTATACACACCAGACATAAGAGCTGCAAGAAGTAGCCACTTAATAACAGGTCTACCAGATGGATATGGACGTGGAAGAATTATAGGAGATTACAGAAGAGTTGCACTTTACGGTGTTGACTTATTAATAGACATCAAAAGAGAAGAATTAGAAGTACTAGATACAAATGAATTCACAGAAGAAATTATTCGTGAAAGAGAAGAAATGAAAGAACAAATTGACGCTTTACAAGCATTAAAAGTAATGGCTGCAAAATATGGATATGACATATCAAAACCAGCTTCAAATGCAAAAGAAGCTGTACAATGGTTATATTTTGGATATTTAGGAGCAATTAAAGACCAAAATGGTGCTGCCATGAGTATTGGTAGAACATCAACATTCTTAGACATATACTTTGAAAAAGATTTAGCAGATGGAACATTAACAGAAGAACAAGTTCAAGAAATAATGGACCACTTTGTAATGAAATTAAGATTAGTTAGATTTTTAAGAACACCTGAATACAATGAACTATTTAGTGGAGACCCAGTTTGGGTAACTGAAAGTATTGGTGGTATGGGAATTGATGGTAGAACATTGGTAACTAAAAACTCATTTAGAATTTTACACACACTAGAAAACTTAGGTCCTGCACCAGAACCAAACTTAACAGTATTATGGTCAACAAGATTACCAGAAGGATTTAAAAGATATACAACAGATTTATCAATCAAAACATCATCAATCCAATATGAAAATGATGATTTAATGAGAATAACATTAGGAGATGATTATGGAATAGCATGTTGTGTTTCACCTATGAAAATAGGAAAACAAATGCAATTCTTTGGTGCAAGGGCAAACTTAGCAAAAACATTGCTATATGCTATAAATGGTGGTAGAGACGAAATCTCTGGAAAACAAGTTACACCAAAATATGCACCAATAACATCTGAATACCTAGACTTTGATGAAGTAATAGATAAATTTGATCAAATGATGGAATATGTTGCAAAAATTTATATAAAAGCATTAAATGCAATTCATTATATGCATGATAAATATTCATATGAAGCAATTGAAATGGCTCTACATGACAGAGAAATTTTAAGAACAATGGCATGCGGAATTGCTGGATTATCAGTAGTTGCTGATTCATTATCTGCTATAAAATATGCAAAAGTAAAAGTAATTAGAGATGAAACAGGTCTAGCAGTTGATTACGAAATAGAAGGAGACTTCCCTAAATTCGGTAATGACGATGATAGAGTTGATGAACTTGCTGTATGTGTTGTAAAGAGATTTTTAACAAAATTACAAAAACATCAAACATATAGAAATTCAAAGCAAACATTATCAATATTAACAATAACATCAAATGTTGTTTATGGTAAAAATACAGGAAACACACCAGATGGAAGAAGAGCTGGTGCACCATTCGGACCAGGAGCCAACCCTCTACACGGTAGAGATACAAATGGAGCATTGGCAGTTATGAACTCAATCGCAAAACTTCCATTTGAAGAAGCAGAAGATGGTATTTCTTATACATTTTCAATAACACCAGGTACTCTTGGAAAAACAGAAGATGAAAGAGTTACAAATATGGTAAATATGTTAGATGGATATTTTAGACAAACAGGTCATCACATTAATGTAAATGTCTTTGATAGAAGTTTATTACTAGATGCTATGGATCATCCTGAAAAATATCCTCAACTTACAATTCGTGTTTCTGGTTATGCGGTTAACTTCACAAAACTAACAAGAGAACAACAATTAGATGTTGTAAATAGAACAATTCATGAAAGAATTTAAAAAAAACGGGATTAGGGTATGAGTCTCTAATCCCTAATTTTTAAATTTTTATACGAACTTATTATATATTAATATTTTTAGGAGTAACAGTATGGAAAAAAAAGATATTGATTTAAAATATTACGCAAAAGTACATTCAATAGAATCATTTGGAACAGTAGATGGTCCAGGAATAAGATTTGTACTATTTTTACAAGGTTGTCATCTACAATGCAAATACTGCCATAATAGAGACACTTGGAATATGAATGGTGGCGAATATAAGTCATTGGACGATATATTTGAAAAAATAATGAAATATAAAAATTATATTTATCCAAATGGAGGAGTTACTGTGACTGGTGGTGAACCCTTGTTACAAGTTAATTTTTTAATTGAGTTATTTAAAAAGCTGAAAAAAGAAAATATTCATACTTGTGTTGATACGTCAGGTATGGTTGCTTTAACAGATGATATTAAAAAACTTCTTTCTCTTACTGATTTAGTTTTATTAGATATTAAACATATTAACTCAGAAAAATGTAAAAATCTAGTTGGTTTTAATAATGAGAAAGAACTTGCTTTTGCACGATATTTAAGTGATAATAATATTCATATGTGGATTCGTCAAGTTCTTGTTCCTGGCTATACTGATGACGAACAAGATTTATTACAATTGAAAGATTTTATTTCTAGTCTAAGTACTGTTGATAAGGTTGAAATTCTTCCTTATCATGATATGGGAAGATATAAATGGGAAAATCTTGGGTTTAAATATGAATTAGATGGTGTTCGCATTGCTAATGATGATGATGTAAATAGAGCAAAGAACCTTTTAGGAATTACCTAAAAGGTTCTCTTTTTTGTTTGAGCTTTATTTTTTTATAATATTATATTTTTTATTCTTTCTCCTTCTGTATAATAAGAGAATATTTGAAAATCTAAGAAATCTGCAAATCTGATTGCAATTTCTTTAAATTCTCCCTCCACATCACATTTCAGGATTTCGATAAATTGTTCTACGTCTTTTAACGTCATCACATCGATATCATCCAATCCCATCATCAATAAAATAACTGCAATTTCAACTGCATTATTTTTATCAATCATATAAAAGATTTCTGACATCGAGTTTCTTTTTCCAATGTTCTGCTGTTTTAGTTGTTCTAATGACTTACTCAGAGCATTTTTCTCTTCTTTATAAGCCATCCATACATCTTTTTCCTGTGTTATCCTTTTTATTGTCTCCCGCTGTCTCATAGTTTGAATAACTTTCTTTAATATCTCTTCTGTCATATTTTTTCCTCCTTCTGCATTAAGCTCAAACATATGTAACTTTATACTAATATTTTACCATAAATCTTAAAATTATACAACCCAAGTTTTTTATAATTTATTTAACATATCAATATTTCCAAAAGATATGTCACCAAAAGAACATTAACCTAACAATTTAAGTTCAACATCTTCCATTTTATATTTACCATCAACTAATTTAAACTCAACCAATGTTTCATCTAATGTTTCCTTATTTTGTCTTAAATCAGTAGTAAATAATAATTTAATTTGAGGAATTTCAACTTTATTAGTCACAATCTCTTTAAAGCACTCTGCCATATGTTTTTCATCTTCACAAACAAAGATTAGTTGAGGCAAACCTGCAAATCCAGAATCACCAGGTTGGAAATTTTCATAAAAGTCTTTATACAAATTCATTTTTTCAACTAACTTCTTTTGCCAATCCATTTCTCTTCTAACAGCTTCAAATAAGAATTGAATAGATTTATTATTTTTTGTAAGTTTAACAGAACCACCTGTTGCCTTAAATACCTTTCCCAATGTTTTTGCTGTAAGTGCTGGTTTTACTGTATAACTATCAAAAGCTTTTACTTTCCTTAGATAAGCAATTAACACTTGATTTCCTGCTAATCTTTTCTTAATCATTGGAACTGGTTTTGTATTATCAGAAGGTTGCCATTTGCATTCAACTTCTTTTGAAGTTAATAAATATTTTCCCATCTTCTCTAAGCAATAAATTCTATAAATTCCTTTTCCTTCGTCAGATGTAAAATAATATCTAGTTAATATTTTAGATTTTACTAATGCATCTAGTTTATTATTCAATTTATCTTGTGATTTAGGGTCTATACCTTTTATTTCTAACATTTGATATAATTGTCTTGATGTTATAAATTCAAATTCATTTACCAAATCTAATATAGCAAAATGAATGTCTGTAATATGACCTATATTTATCTTATGTACTATTTGGTTCATCGAAACATATCCATCTTTACCGTCAAAAGTTTTGATTTCTCCTTCTCTAATTGCAAATGGTGATACTTGTGCTTTTATTTCATTATCTTCTACCATTTTAAATTCCCCCTATCTTATAATAATTATTATAATAAAACTACTTTGACCTTTTTCTTATCATAATCAATTTTTTTAATATGTATATCAACTTGTTTTCCATATTCTAGTCCATCTTTATATTCTGCCATTCCTACTAGATTTGGTGTAATTTCTATGAAAATACCATTTTTATTTTTTTCTGTTTCTCTGACTATTCCTTTTACATTCATCCCAGCAGAAAATTTATGTGCATTTTCTTCCCAAGTTCCTAATGTATCTTTATATGATAAATTGATTTTTCCGGTCTCTCTATTTATAGATTTTACCACAATTTTTACATTTTGTCCAATTTTTAGTCTTTCATATGGAGATTTTATTCTAGCAACAGATAAATCTTCGATATATGCTAGACCTACTATTCCTCCTCCAATATCTATAAATGCACCATATGGAGTAATATTTTTAACAATTCCTCTAACACACTCTCCTTCTTTTAAATCATGCTTCACACAATTTAAAACTTCATTTTGTGCATCTTTTCTAGAAAAAATTAATTTGTCTCCATTTTTTTCTTTTAATTTAAATTGAACATATTTATGAACTTTTCCCTCACATAAATTGATTTTTGGAACTCCATTTTCATCTATATTTATAGCCTCAACTTCTGTTCTTGGTATAATTCCTCTTTTTCCATTTGATAATTCTACATATAAATTACAATGTTCATCACAATTTGTAACAATACCTTGTAAAATTCCTTTTGTATTTTCTATTTCATCATTTCTCCATCCTTCTGGGAAAAAATTAAATACACTCATTTGTTTCTCCTTCATTTTTCTTTTGTTATATAAGTTACATCAAAATTCTCTTAACTTCAAAATCCTTCAAATATCTCCATGTTCCAAGTTTTAAATCCTTAACACCTATGTCCCCTATTTTACTTCTATGCAAAGCAATGACTTTACTACCAACAGCCTCACACATCTTTCTAACTTGCCTATTTTTCCCCTCATGAATTGTTATCTCTAATCTAGAAATATTTTTTTCTTCATCAGTTTTTAAAATTTTAACTTTTGCAGGTCTTGTAACATAATCATCAATTTCCACACCATTTCTTAATTTCTCAACAGCATCATTTTGAATAATTCCTCTTAAAGTAACAGTATATGTTTTTGTGATTTCATGTTTTGGATGAGTGACTTTATAAACAAAATCACCATCATTAGTCAAAATCAAAGCCCCTGATGTATACATATCAAGTCTTCCAACAGGAACAATTCTTTCTTTCACCTTAACTAAATCTAAAACAGAATCTCTATCAAATTGGTCCTTTGCAGTTGTAACATACCCAATTGGTTTATTTAGCAAAATATATACCATTTTATCTGAATTTTGAACTGGTTTTCCACAAAATTCAACCTTATCCACAGCTGGATTAACCTTAGTACCAAGCTCATTTACAACTTCATCATTAACAGAAACTTTACCCTCTAAAATTAGCTCTTCGCACTTTCTTCTTGAAGCGATTCCACTATTTGCCAAAAATTTCTGCAATCTTATACTTTCTTCTTTCATCTATATTCCCTTCTTTATTTTCTTAACTCTTGTAATACATTTTCAAAATATTCTGGTAAAGGTGCTTCTATAAACATTTCTTTACCTGTAACTGGATGTTTGAATTTCAATGATTTAGCATGAAGACATTGTCCTTTAATTCCCCAATCATTCTTACCATTTGAATATGTAGTATCTCCAACAACAGGATAACCAATTTCTGATAAATGAACTCTAATTTGATGAGTTCTTCCTGTTTCAATTTTTACTTCTAATAATGTATATTTTTCAAACCTTTCCAAAACTTTAAAATGTGTAACTGCATTTTTACCATTTTTATTAACAGCCATTTTTTTTCTATCTTTTGTACTTCTACCTATTGGCATATTTATAGTTGCCTCTTCTTCTTTAACAAAGCCCTTAACTAATGCAATATATGTTTTTTCAACCTCATGATTTTTTATTTGTTCACTCATATTAATATGCGCTTTATCATTTTTTGCAACAACAATAGCTCCTGATGTATCTTTATCTAATCTATGAACTATTCCAGGTCTAATTTCTCCGCCTATCCCTGATAGAGAATCTTTACAAATAGCCATTACAGCATTTACTAATGTTCCATCTGGATTTCCATTTGCAGGGTGGACTACCATTCCTTTTGGTTTATTTACAACTATAATATCATTATCTTCATATAAAACTTCTATTGGTATATCTTGTGCTTCTAGTGAAACTTCTTTTGGTATTTCATTTTCAACACTTATATCATCATCCTTTTGGATTTTATATGATACTTTTGTCTTTTTTCCGTTTACCAAAACTTTTTCATTCTCTATCATTTTCTGAATATGTGCTCTAGAAAATTCTGTATTTTCTGCTAAATATGAATCTATTCTTTTTCCTATATCTTGTTCTTTTATATTTACTTTCAAAATTGCACTTCCTTTTTATTTATTGTTGCAATTCACAACCATATGATATTTCATAAGACTGTGAATTGTAAACTATTTGTTTAATCTCTCATAAACAACAAAATTATCATCTGAATATAATTCTTTATAATTTTCATCATGAGTTTTAGTAATTATCATATTAGTTTTTGATTTTTTACCAAGTATAACATGTGTAATATTATATTTTTCAAAAGTATCCTCATAAAATTTTGAAATAGAAGATGTATTTATAAAATCTGAAAATATATCTTCATCTTTGTTTCCACTAAATTCTGGTGCATATAAATCAGCTCTTGAATCTATAAAAACAGGTATCCCCCTAAACAACATATAACTTCC
This sequence comes from Clostridium sp. CAG:389, assembly GCA_000438255.1. Lineage (GTDB taxonomy): Bacteria > Bacillota > Clostridia > TANB77 > CAG-508 > CAG-269. The sequence continues at coordinate 5,032 of FR901906.1, read as the reverse complement.
ATAATTATACTCATTATAAAATTTAGCTGTACTCAAATCAATATTTTCCAATATATAATCACAAGCCTCAACAGGATATGATTTAGAATCAACAAATTTGTCATCTAATCTTGGTTTTATATTATCATATCCCATTATTCCAATTAATACAACCAATGAAATAACTACTCCTATGTGTTTAAAAGCCTCTTCAAATTCTTTCAAACCATTATTTTTTGTATATATTTGTATCATTTCAACAATTAATCTTGTTAATACCACTGAGCCAATTAGTGTAAGCATTGATAACTGTCTTCTTGTAGCAAACATTAAACAACACAACCCTGTAATCATAAACAAATCTGATAATCTTATTTTTACTTTTGTAAAAATAAGTATTGCTAAAAATATTACTAAAATACACATTGCTTCATTATTATTAATAAGTGTTAATGGTAAATGTTCACTAATACTCTCTGTTGTATTACCTTCCATTGTTTTATATAAATATGTATATGGAGTATCACCAATTGGTGTTAATAATCCAGTGAATGCACATATAATCATAATAATAATTAAAAATTTAACGTTTTTCTTTCTTTTTATAATAAGCTTATATGAATTGTTTTCATCTTCTCTTTTTGCTTTAATTTTTATATTTTTATCTTCTAATTCATTTAATTTTGTTTGTAGTTCTCCTACTCTTTCTAAATTATTTTTCTTTTGAGCTACTTTGATTTTGTATTTTATTACTAATTCTCTATCTTTTTTATAAATAATTATGTCTGATATTAATGATATTAGATATTCTGCTATATATGGTAAAAATAGTACAAAGAAGAATGGCCATGTTGCAACATGCAAGTTTGCAATTAATACTGATATAATTATAAGTCCTATTCCATAACCTATTTTTCTGTTTTCTATAAATTTTTCTATAAAAAATATTTCCCATATAAACAATATGAATGTTACTAATTGTGCTCTTGCTGCAATATATGGTTTTAACACATATATTGCCCCAATTGTTATAATAAATGATATTGATTTATTTTTAGTTAGTTTTGAATTTACTAAAAATATTGATATTCCTAATATTACAGATAATGCACAAGTAATAATATAAATTCCTTTAAATCCTCCAATTGCATATATGAAATATGTACATAAATCATATAACCAATGTGGATATGTATAACTCAAATTTTCATGCCATGAAAAATGATCCATCATGTCTATTCCATTGTTTTTTATTAGTTCTCCTATTTTTATTGTGTAATATGTGTCATTTTGTAATGTAATTGGTGTTACACATATGCAAAATATGGCTATTAACACTATGGCTACTATTGTAAAGTTTATATTTATATTAATATGTTTTTTTAATTTTTCATTTTTTGTTTTATTTTCTTTTTGTTTTTTTATTTTCATAAGTTTTTCCTTCCTTCTTTTATTCAATAAGATTATATCAAAGAACAAATTGGAACGCAATAAATTTCACATAAAAAACAGCATAATCTTTTCAGATTACACTGTTTTTATATCTTATTATTATTTTATACAGCTTCTTGATTTTCTGTATCTTTGTTTTCAGAATTTTCAACTTCTTCAACAACTTCTAAACTACCAACAGATACTTCATAAGCAACTCTATTTTCAACAGTTCCATCTTCATGTTTCTTTTCATACATTCTAGATTGAACTCTACCTACTATTTTAACTTTTGTTCCAACTTCTAAGTTTTGGCAGAATCTTGCTGTTCTACCCCATGCAATTGTTGGAATATAGTCTGATTTATTATAAGCTCTATTAACTGCTAATAAAACATCTGCTATTTCTCTTCCAAAAGGTGTTTGTCTATAAATTGGTTTTTTACAAATGTAGCCAACTAAAACAACTTCATTTGTTACCATATCTTTTTTAACCATTTCATTTTCTTCTTGTTCTTCTGGTTCTTCAACTTCAACAACATCTTTTGCAAAAACTGTTAATATTAATCTGTTTTTTTCATTTTCATAACTATTGTATGATCTAAATTGTCCTTTTACTAATAATTTTTTACCTTGTATTAACATTTCATCAGTTACTATTCTTTCTGATACTGTTATTGGTATAATGTCTGCATTTCCGCTTAATCTTTCAATTTCTAAATTAAATACGTAAAATTTTTCTCCATAAATTTCATGACTAAAATTTTTTTCTCCTGTAACTTTTCCAACTAATGTTAAGTAGTTGTTTTCTAAATAATTTGTATCCAAATTTTTTTCCTCCCTTATTTTTTATCAATATTGTATATTTATCTTCGTGCTTTTCTCTTAACTACATTTATTATTATACACCATTTTTTTGGTTTTGTCTACATAAAAAGTTAAATTTATTTAAAAAATGTAGATTTTTCCTATACTTGCAGAATTATGCTTTATTAAATTATATACATATCTTTAATTTTTATACATATTTTTATGTTACAGTTCAGTGAAAATAAGAAAAAGTTGCTATCCAAGTGGTAATATCTCAATATTTAAGGTTAAAGACCCAATGGTAGACCCCAGATATGTTTTTGACCAAAATATTGAGATATTACCACTTGGATAGCAACTTTTTCTTGTTTTCACTGAACTGTATATTTATTTTTACATTAATTAATTATTTACTTGCATTCCCGTAGAATCAATTTTATAGTTTTCTTTATAAATCAAATCAGAAACAGGAACTATATCAAACCCCTTTTGTTTTATATTTTTAAGTAACATATCTAAGGAATCTGCTGTATGTTTAGTACCATTATGAGTTAAAATAATATCACCTGCAACTAATTTTTTATCTAATCTATTCCACATTTCATCACCAGTAAGTCCAGTATAATCTAATGTATCTAAACTCCATTGAATTGTATAATACCCCTTATCTGTTGCAGCATTTATAACTGTATTATTATATTCACCGTATGGAGCCCTATATAGTTTTGTTCTTGAACCAGTAATTTTTTCTATTTTATCATTACTTTTTTCTATTTCTTCTATATTTTTTTCATAACTTAAATTATTTACATGTGGATGTGTATCACTATGACTTCCGTATTTCTTGGCCTGCATCATTTATCTTTTTCACTGCTTTTGGATATTTATCAATCCAATCTCCAACCATAAAAAAAGTTATTTTTACATTATTCTCTTTTAACACTTCTAATATTTTATCTATGTCATCTGCATTCCATGCACAATTCATTGTTAGTGCAACTTTTTTCTGTTCTGTTTTTACTTTGTATATTGGTAATAATTTTCCTGTGTTTGAAGAAGCTTCTATTATATCTTGATCTTTTGTTTGATAATTTGCAACGCCTACAAATAATAATGTTACTGTTAATACAGATATTAAATAAGTAAATATTTTTTCTTTGCTAAATACTAAAAACATATAATCACCTTGTAATATATATTCTGTTTATGCTTATTTATTCATAAATTTAAATAAATTAACAATGAATAAATCCTCTTCATAAATGAAGAGGATTTATTTTACTATTTTATTAAAATTTCACTGGTATTTATTTGACCTTTGTCTTTTAAGTTTAAATAATATCTATGATTTTTCAAATTATTTTTGCTAATATTTGTGAATATACATTGTAATAAATCGTTTTCTTCTCCTGTGTTTAGCATTTCTGCATTGTATATTTGTTTATTTTCATCTGTAATATATACTATACTATTTATATATTCTTTCCAATCATCTTGTGATAATTCTTTAGCATCTAATAATTGTTGTGTTATGCCTTTTTCTTTAAAGTTTAATGTAATCCCTTTTTCTGTTATTTGAAATTTTTTGATTTCTATTGCAGTAATTTCATTACTTAATTTAAGTTCAGTAGTTTTTCTATTATAAAATTTGTCAGGAATATTTATTTCAAAAATCCACTCAGAATCTGAAATTTGGAAATTTTCTGCATAATTATTTGTTTTATCTATCATATTATATCCTAAATCAAAAATTCTTATATATATACGTTTGCTTTTTGGAAAACTAGATGTAGTATTTAAGTTTATTTCAGAAATAATATTAAAATTTTGTGCGCTGTTGTTATTAGAATTTGAGTAATCAGCTATCTGTACATCGTATATATTTTTTTTGTCATATTTTATTCCTAATTCTTTATATAAACATTTTGTATAGGTATCATATTTTTCTATATTTCCCAAATGCATTCTTGGAGTGATATTATATATTTTATTATTTTCATCATATACCGCATAACCAAATGAAAATGTTTCTGAATTTAACTTAGCATTGTTTGGAAATTTAAAATTAATTTGTGCAGTAAACGATTCATCTGTTAATGCTATTGAATCAACTTTTATACCGATTTCATCTTTTATTGCATAATCCATATTAACAATTTCATCATAATCTGATTTTAATTCACCTTGTTTTGTTGTTACTGATCTTTTTTTATATTCATTGAATTTTACATTCCATTGAAATTCAGCATAAATTTTTGGAGATATTACTGTAACAGCAACTGTTATTAGGATAATTGCTGCAATATTTAATATTTTTTTATTTTTGGTTTTCATATCAATCGCCTCCTTTGATTTAACCAATATGGCTTTAAAATTTTCATCTTTATTAAATTTATCGTTTATAAAATTTTCAAAGATTTTATTTTTCACTTACTCCCCCTCCTCTCCAAAGGTTAATTTCAATTCTTTTACAGTTCTATATATATAGTTCTTAACACTGGATTCCTTAATATTTAATAATTTTGATATTTCACTAATTTTTAAACCTACTGCATAATAAAGATAAAAGCTTTTTTCAATTATAATACCTTTTTTCTTCAAATAATCCCAAACTTCTTCTACGTTATTTTTATTTATAAAATCAATTTCTATTTCATCTATAGAAGAACTGTCAATATTTTCTTCATTTATATTATCTGTAAGAAATACAATTTTTTCTTTATATTTATTTTTATAATATTTCTTAAGAATATTTTTAGATATTCCACATATATAAGAAAGATGATCTTCCACTATAATATTTTTTTTATTTT
>FR901905.1 GCA_000438255.1 Clostridium sp. CAG:389 | reverse complement strand
AAAAATTTTTTGAAAATGTGAATAATTATGTGCTTAGAAAATCAACCAAAAGGACGATTGCCAACTATCACTTGACACATACAAATAATTTATAAATTAGTTATTAATGTTTACTTAGAATACTAAGTATATTATAATAAATAAAAAATAAAAAAGGGAGGAAATAAAAATGAAAAAAACAGTAAAAGTACTTACAGTATTATTACTTGCTATTATTTTAATTACATTTGCAACAAATGTATTAGCAGCAGATGGTCCAATAAAACCAAGTGATATAAATGAAAGTTATGGAGATGCAGGTGACTTAACAACTAAAGCTGGACAAATAATGGGTATGATTAGAAATATAGCAGCAATAGCAGCAGTTATTATAATAATGATATTAGGTGTTAAATACATGCTAGGAAGTGTTGAAGAAAAAGCAGATTATAAAAAATCATTTATACCATTAATAATTGGTATCATATTAGTAGTAGCAGCAGCATCAATAGCAACATTCATATTTAATATGGCTGAATAGTAAAAATTTTATTAAGGGATAATTCTAATAAGAATTATTCTTTTTTTTCTTTAAAAACGTAAATATGTATTTCCCTAAATAAAAGTTAAAAAAATTTTAAAAATTGATATTACAAAAATGTTACAAATCTATTAAATTTCCACTTTTTTTGCCAAAAACTATACAATTATCCACAACTTTATGCTATAATATATATTGTATAATTATAAAATTTGAATACGGAGGAAAAAATATGCGAACCTATGAAATACCAAGAGATTATAAAGGTGAAGGAAGAATATTATATATATTCTCAACGAAAGGATTAATATTCACATGTGCAGGAGCAGGTATTGGATTAATATTTTATTTTATTCTAAAAATGTTAGGATTTGCAACCGTGGGAATTATTATCACATTAATATTTGCAGCAATAGGTTTTGCAATAGGAACACTTAAAGTGCCGGAAGCAAATGGCTTAGAAATAACAAAAAAAACTGGTGGAGAAAACATTGATGATGTTATTATAAGGTGGATAAAGTTTAAAAAGAACGGTAATAAAATATATGTATATAAACCGGAGGAGGAAACGAAAGATGGACAATAATCAATTAATAAATTTATTAACTATTTTACTTGGAATTATGTTAAGCATACTTTTCATACTTTGTATTGTTTTTTTAGTATTGAAATTTAAGAGCAAAAAGCCAAAAGAAAAAAAAGTTGAAAATCAAAGTACCACAAAGACAAAATCAGTAGTTCCTCAAAATTATACAAAGGAATCTATTTTTAAATTTATGGAATTTGATAAAATCGATGACAATATGATAATTCAAAAAGATGGAAAAAGATTTTTAATGGTAATTGAATGTCAAGGTATTAACTATGATTTAATGTCTGGATTAGAAAAAAATAGTGTTGAACAAGGATTTTTACAATTCTTAAATACTTTGAGATATCCAATTCAGATATATGTTCAAACAAGAACTGTAAATTTAGGAAGTAGTATAAATACATATAAAGAAAGAGTAGATGAAATTTCTAAGCAATATGCAGCAAAACAAATGGAATATAATCAAAAAGCACGTTCTGGACAATATTCAGAAAAAGAATTAAGTAAAGAAAAATATGAACTGATAAGACAAAAAAATTTATATGAATATGGTGTTGATATAATTAATAATACTGAAAGATTAAGTTTGAACAAAAATATTTTAAGCAAACATTATTATATAATTATTCCATATTATCCAGAAGAAGCTTCTAATGGAGCATATAGTAAAGATGAAATTTCAAATTTATCTTTTTCAGAATTATATACAAAAGCACAAGCAATTATCAATTCGTTAGCTGTTTGTGGAATAAATAGTAAAATATTAGATTCTACTGAATTAGCAGAATTATTATATGTTGCTTATAATAGAGATGAATCTGAGACATTTAATTTAAGAAAAGCTTTAAATGCTGGTTATGAAGATTTATATTCAACAGCACCAGATGTTTTAGACAAGAGAATGAAAGAACTAGATTTAAAAATAGAACAAGATGCAATAAAGAAAGCAAATGAAGCTATTTATGATGTAGTAGAAGAAAATGAAAAACAAAGAAGAGCAAAACGTAAAGAAGAAGAATTAAATAAATTAATTGATCAAATGGCAAAAGCATTAATAGAAGAAAACAAAAGATCAATAGGACAAGATGTGGCAGAAGAAGCAATAGAAAAAATTGATAAAGATAGTAAGAAAAAAGAAACAAAAGAAGAAAAAGGAGGAGATAAAGATGGCGAAAAAACAAAGACAACAAGAAGAAAGTCTACAAGAACAGTTTAGAGAATATCGTGAAGAAGATGTTGCAATTTTAAAAAAGAAGTCAATCAAAGAATTGATTGCACCTTCTGGGATTGATGCTTCTAATATAGATCATTTGGAAATTATTTCTAATGTAAAAAGATATGCACGTAGCTTTTTTGTATCATCTCTTCCAAGAATGTGTACTTTCCCTGAATTGTTTAGAGATATGTATATGTTTGGAGATACAAATACATCAATATACATTAACCCAGTTAAAGAGGATAAATCACAAAATGATTTAAATAGGGTAATAAACGAATTAGAGACTGAAAGAATTGTAGCAGCAGATAAAGGGAATATAAATAGAGAGAGTACAATTTCTCAAAAAAGAATGGAAGCAGAACAACTAAGAGATGAAATAGCAGCTGGATTTAATAAATTATATGAAGCTTCAATCATTTCTACTGTTTTTGCATACAGTTTAGAAGATTTGGATAGATATTCTAAATTATTATCATCAGAAATGGCTAAAACATTGGTTGGAGTGAAAACTGCATGGGGAATGCAAGAGGAAGCTTTTAAATCAAATTTACCATTTATGGATGATAAAATACATAGAACACATACTTTTGATAGAAATTCAATGGGAACAGTATTTCCATTTACAACTTCTGAGGTAGGACATCCAACAGGTGTTCCATTAGGATTTAATAAACAAACAGGTACGCCAATATTATTTGATAATTTCCATTCATCACTTACAAATTATAATATGGTTATATTTGCTAAGTCTGGTGCTGGTAAATCTGTAACAATGAAAACATTAATATCAAGATCATCTGTTTTAATGGGTATAGAAAGCTTAGCATTAGATGCAGAAGGTGAATATACAATTGTTGCTGAAAGTTTGGGTGGTATAAATGTTGTTATAAGTCCAACTTCACAGACTATAATTAATTTATTTGATGTTGAAACAGAAATTGTAAAAGATGAAATAACAGGAAAAGAAAGAGTTACTTTAAACATAGAAAATAAGGTGGAGGATGTTACGCAAGCTTTACTTACTATGGCAAGAGGAAGTACTCGTTCAGATGAGGTAAATGAGTTGACAAAACAGATAATTGCAGAATCTGTTGCGGAGGAATATGCAGCTTTGGGAATTAATAGTAATCCTGATAGTTTGTATAAGACTTCTGGTGGAATTATGCAAGGTAATATTTTTTCAAAAGAGAAAAAAGATATGCCTACTATTGGTTCTTGGTATAGAAGAATTCAAGGTAAGGCTAGGGAAAATACTAATGTGGATTATCAATATCATTACAGTTATTTATTAAAGGTTATGAAACAATACATAAGAGAATATGATGGTCAAATGGCTTATTTTGATGGACAATCAACTTTTGAGTTGTTAGATGGTGCACCATTTATAAATTTGGATATTTCTCAATTGGAAGAAAGATTTGCAAGACCTCTTGCACAACAAATTTTACTTTCTTGGATTTGGGAAAAATTCGTTAAGAAAAACAGTGAAGATAGAAAAAAAGCTACACAAAAGAGAGTTTTAGTTGATGAGGCTTGGATGTTATTACCATATCCAGAGGCTGTTGATTTCTTAAATAAGATGGCAAGACGTGCAAGAAAGAGAAATGTTTCTTTGGCTATTGTTTCTCAAAGATTCCAAGATTTTTATGAGAAACCAGAGGCTCAGGCGGTTCTTACTTCTTCTGATACTAAACTATTTTTAGCACAAGATAAATCTGAAATACAATACTTGAAAGAGGTGTTTAAACTTTCAGAAGGTGAGGCTAACTTTTTAGTTACTTGCCAAAAGGGTGAGGGATTATTAAAAGTTGGTGCAGATTCGGCTATTTTGAAGATTATGCCGACTAAAAAAGAGTTTGAGTTTGTTGAGACAAACTTGAATCAGATTGCAAAAAGAAATAATGCGTAAAGTATGTCAGGAGGTTTAAACTTTATGAAGATTTTTCAAAATAAAAATTTGTTTAAAAAGTTGATGATTATATTTTTGATAATTACAATTTTTAGCTTTTGTATGCCAAAGGCTGTTAGGGCTAAGGATGATGATGGTGTTGGAGGTAAATTATTAAAACCAGTTATTGACTTAATGTTGGGGCTTGGAGATGGAATAATGGATATATTGCATAAAATAATTTATAATCAAGATCAATCGTCAATAACTGTTGATATGTCTACAAAATGGTGGGATATATTTAGCACAGTTATGCTTGCAATATTTGTGACAGTAGTAGTTGCAGCAGCTGTTATAGTAACAGCGGGTGCGGTAGTTGCAGGATTGGCGGCACTTGGAGTGACTTTATCATCCATTGGTGTAGGAACAGTACTTATGGTTTCTCTTACTAGTGGTATTGTTGCTGCGACAGTGTATAATAGTAATATGTTACCGGATGATTTGAAATTGCCTTTGTATTCAATTTCACCAGAAGAAATATTTTCAAATAAAATACCATTGTTTGATGTTGATTTTTTTAATCCTAGTGATGAGACAATTTCAGTTGATAATACCAAGAATGTAGTCAAAAGAGAGAGTATGGGAAGTAGATATGAATATACAAATAAATACTTAGTAGATAATTGTGGATATGATAGAAGTAATTCAATGACTGAAACATTTACAGAAGGTAATGGAATTGCACAATCTCCTAATAAATATACACAGAACAAATGGAATTATAATGGAAAAGTATATACTTATTGTTATAGCAGTTCTGGATCATGGTTTTGTACAAGATTTGATGCAAATACACAAGGCGAAAATTGGGAATGGTTGAATTTTGATTCTACTGAAAATGGTGGTATAAAATATAAGTGGGATACTAATGTTGCAACTGCTATTTGGGATGATGGAGCAGGAGAAGTGTATGAAGATGTTGAAACGACAGTAGTAACTGGTTCAGTTAATGAAATTACTTCAATTGCAAAGCAATTACAATCAACTATTTCAACATGGTATAACATTTTAAGAGATATTGCATTGGTAGCATTATTATCAATATTAGTTTATGTGGGTATAAGAATAATAATATCAAGTACTGCAACAGATAAGGCTAAATATAAACAACTTTTGATAGATTGGATAGTAGCAATATGTTTGTTGTTTGTTATGCAATATATAATGTCTTTTGCAAATATGTTTGTTAATAAAATAACACAAGTTGTTGTAGATGCAAAACCAACAACAAATGAATATCATGAATTAATTGCAGATGATGATGGAAAAATAAAACAAGTTTTGGAAAGCGAAGAAATGAAAGGAATTGTAGAGGACCAAGGATTAGATACTACGAAAATGGAATCAGATGGATATGTTTTATGGAAAACAAATTTATTAGGACTTGCGAGAATGAGTGCCGAAATGGGAACAGATTCTACTGCTACATATGCAGGATATGCAATCATGTTTGTTATATTAGTATTGTTTACAGTATATTTTATATTCACATATTTAAAAAGGGTTTTATATATGGCATTTTTAACAATTGTTGCTCCATTAGTTGCATTGACATATCCAATAGACAAAATGAATGATGGTAAAGCACAAGCTTTTGATATGTGGTTTAAAGAATATATATTTAATTTATTAATACAACCATTACATTTGTTATTATATACAATACTAGTATCTTCAGCATTTGAATTAGCTAATACAAACATGTTATATAGTTTGGTAGCCATAGCATTTATGATACCGGCAGAAAAATTAATGCGTAAATTCTTTGGATTTGAAAAGGCTCAAACTCCTGGATTCTTAGCTGGACCGGCAGGAGCTGCATTAACAATGAGTGGACTAAATAAAATAATGGGACATAAACCACCAAAATTTGGTAAAGATGGTGGACCAGGAGGAAATAATAATTCAAGTAGTAATGACGATGATGGAGGATTACCAAGAATTAGCAGTGGATGGGATGAGAAAGAAGCACTTATAAATGGATTTGGTGATGAATCAAAAGAAAATAAAATAGATAAAGAAAGTGAAAAAGATAAACAAAATAATAATAATGTAATTGATTTTCAACAAAGAAATATGGAACGACAGAATCCTAATTCAATGGTTAGTAAAATACAACCTGATGAACAAAATAAAACACCAATTGAAAATGGTAATAATAAGCCTAGTGATAATAATAAAGTATTTAATGAACAAAATGCAAAAGCAAAGAAGAAAAATAGAGTCCTTAGAGGAATTGCATCAGTTGGAAAATCTTATACACGTGATATGAAAGGCAAAATGCAAAAATCTATAAAAAATATGCATCCATTAAGAACTGCAACAAAAGTTGCTATGGGAGCCGCAGGTGCAACAGCATTTGGCATGGCAGCTGGAACAATTGGTTTAGCAACAGGAGATCCTTCAAAAGCATTTCAATTTGCATCTGCTGGTGTTATGGGAGGATATAAATTGGGTTCTTCTACAGCGGATAGTGTAGGAGGATTATTGAATTCTTCAATAGATATGCATGATGAATTCCAAAAAGGATATTATGATAAAGATGAATATGAAAAAGTTAAACAAAAAGAGTATATTAAGAAGATGAAAAAAGATTCTGCTAATATAGAAAAATTAGAAGATGCTGGATACGAAGATAATGAAGTGAAATTTATAATGAATAATGTTGTAGATGATTATGCAAGAGATGGAATTTATGATATGGATGATATAATAGCTGGATATAAAGCAGAAAAAGAAGATAATTTAAGTAGAGAAGAGGCAAAAGCTGGAATCAAGTATAGTAATAGAATTGGTCAAAGAATGGATAAGATGAAAGGTGATGATATTTCAAAATATCAAAATACTTGGACAAAAGAGTTTGCTGAAAATAATACAGTAAAAACTAAAAACATAAATCCAGAAAAATTAGGTGAGGAAACAATGAGAATTGCTTCAATAATTAATAAACGTAAATATAAATATTAATGTAGATGGAGGGCTATAATTATGTATAGATTGATAAGATATTATAATCAAAATAGAAAGAAAATTTTATGGATTATACTAATTATAGTCTTTATAATAGCTATTATACAGATATTAAACTTTTTTGCTAAAAAAAATAATGGTAGTAATAATAGCAAAAAAGAGTCTGTTGTGGGTAATATTACTTATAGTAATGCAGTTACATCTAATAAATCATCTGTGACTGGCTCTGAAATATCACAGGATAAATTAAAGAAAGATACAGATATAATAGATACTTTTTTTAATTATTGTAATGAAGGAGACGTAGAGGATGCATATGAATTACTTACAGATGAGTGTAAGGAAGAAATGTATCCAAGTGTTGAAGATTTTAAAAAGATATATTATGAGTATTTATTTAATGGAGATAAAAAATCTTATACAATAGAAAATTGGGTTGGAGATATATATAGAATAATGATTACTGATGATATATTATCAACAGGAAAATTAAATAGTACAGAAACCAGACAAGATTATATGACTGTTATTAGAAAAAGTAATGAATATAAACTAAATATAAATAGTTATATTGGAAGAAAAAATTTGAATTTAGAAACTATGTATAATGATATAAAAGTTACTGTGAAGGAAGTAAATACATATATGGATTATGAAGAATATAATATATATGTAGAAAATAATTCTAATAATACAATATTATTAGATACAAATGATGATGTAAAATCAGTTTATTTATTAGATTCAAATGATAAAAAAGCGTATTTTTTTAATAATGAAGTAAATACAAGTAAACTTGTTGTACAAAGCAAACTAAAAACTACTTTAAAAATTAAATTCAGTAATTCATATAGTTCTACAAGAAAAATGAAAAATATTGTATTTTCTAAATTTGTTTTAAATTATGATGAATATAATAAATTAGAAAATAAAGCAGAATATGATTTTAAAGAATTAAAAATTAAATTATAATAGAAAAGAAGGAGGTAATAATAAGTTGGAAAAAATAAAAGAAACATTAAAATCAGTATTTTTTAATAAAAAATTAATTGTTGTTTTGATTTTGATGATTATGATAATTATATTATTATCTTCTTCTTATTATTTTATCACAATAGATGATGGAAAATGGGATGAAAACAAATCAGGTAATCCTTCAAATTATACTGGAAATGTAAATCCGGTAGATGAAGGTGGACTGGTTGTTGATAAGGATGCAATAATAAAAGCTGGATTAAAAGATTTAAGAATTAGTGATGAAGAAATTGAAAATATGACTGATGAGGAAATAATAGAAAAACTTAAAATAAATGAAAAATTAAGAAAAAATCCAAAAGTAACAAGTTTAGATGATGTTACACAGGCTGAAATATTATGGTGTATTAACGATGTATATTCTGAATATTTGGATAATCCAGAACAATTAGAAAAATTATTGAATGCTGAAATTATTACTCAATATCCTGACATGGGACAAGTAGACGGAAAATTGAATGGAATAATAAAGTTTGAAAGGCACAAAAATGATGGTACAAGCGTTTTTCTAAGTTATATAGACTCAAATACATTTTCTTCATATGTAGAAAAAAATGATACAAAGGCATTAGAATATTTTACATTAGATAGTCAAGGTAATGCTATTGTAGCTTATCTGAATACAGTAACAGAGACATTAACATTTAATGATATTGATACGAAAATTAATGATTATACAGAGACTTTAAATGAAAGTAATAAAAAATCAGATGGAAATTATAGTAAACTAATAATGAGTTTATCAACAATTTCAATAAATTATAAAAGTGTAGTAGGTAAATATACAATGCCTTTTAATTATTTGTGGTCATTATTAGTAATAGGTGAAGATCCAAGTTTTGTATTAGAATTAGCAGATTTAGTTGAAAATAGTGAAATTACAATATCAATTTATGATAATATTACGACTACAAAAGACGAGAATGTATATAAATATAAAAAAGAAACAAGAACTGATAAATATGCAAGATTATTTGTTAGAAATACATATGGACTTACAGGATTTGCAACTCAAAGATATTGGCTTGCAAAGGATTCACCAAATGCTGATGGAAATTATAGTTCAAGATATCCTGCGTCATATAGTACAGATTCTACGGATTATGTTGTAACACATACTATAATTACAGAAAGAAATGATATTAAATATGATTTAACAAAAGCAGATGTGTGGATATATTATTATAGTAAAGAATATGCTTTTCCAGACAATATTATACCAACTGTTGAGAGTAATTCTGCTAATCAAGATGATACAGAATATGTTTTAAATGATAGAACATCAAAAGATTCAAATAGTGATAGTTCTTTATTAAATGATTCAGAAGCAGTTGCTTTTGCAGAATCTGTAAAAACATATATTGAAAAAAATGGGACTAAACCAAAGAGGATAGTAAATGGAATAAATGGTTCTCCACCCATGGAAGTTGAAGATGATATTGTAGCGGATGTACAAGTTTCTTATGTAGATATAAAAAATTATGATCATAAGATAGAAAGAGTTCAAACTCAGACAATTACTACTACTGAACAAAAATATGTTGCGCAGACACCAATATGTAAACCTAAGGACGATAAAAATGCAAATGAGGATAATTTTGTTACTATCTTATGTAAAAAAACACATATAAAAGCAAGAAAATATTTGACTGATGGAAGTGTAAGTAATTGGTTATGGGAGATAATTGAAAATAATGCACCAGATATGCTTGACTTGACTAAATACTTGTTTTATAGAGCAACTGGACATGATTTTGGAATTACAAGTTACGATTTTAGTGAATATGAAGAAAATAGTTTTGTTAGTATAGGAATTGCATCAAGTAGTAATATATTATTTGATTATCTAGCTTCTTGGGAAAATAGTACAGTATGGAAATATTTAAGGAATGAAATAAGTTATTCTTCATCAGTGGCAAGATATATAACAGAAGATAAATCAGAATATATTTGTTATACTGATTCAAATACTTCTACAAGAAATTTTGGATTTGGTGTTTGTCACACAGCAGACAATGGAAAAACATATTGGCATATAGCTGAATATCAAGAAGAAGGAATAATGATAAATAATGGTAGTTATGATACTATTGGAGTATCTAAATTAAGTGTAACTGCTGTTGATGGAGTAAAAGTAAAATTATTAGATAGATATCAGACTAGTATTAAGACACAATTAAATAATGCAGGTATATTAGATGAATTTACACAACCTCAACTTGATGCATTAACATGTATTATGTACCAATATGGAAATATAGGTAATTTTATTCAAGCATATAAAACTTATGGTAATACGGATGCTCTTGTAAAAAATGCAAAATCAAGTAGTGGAAAAACATATTTTAATAGTAATGTAGAGAGTAATGGTAGATCACAAGCAAATTGGAAGTTATTTCACGAGGGAATTTATACAGCAGGTACAGGTGAGGTATTAAGTGCAAGTGATTATGCTGGGGATGGAACTATATTAGATATTGCATCTAAGGCTTGGCAAACAATTTGTTCTAATGGAAATAGTATTAGTTATGGAGGAATTTCTAGTATACCATTTAGAGGTGGACAAATAGATTGTAGTGGATTTGTTTCATGGGTTTTATATGAAGCAGGCTATACAGGTGATTTTTATTATCAACATAATACATCTAATTTTTTACAAACTAATTGGAATTCAAAATATGGGTGGGAAGAAATAACAGTAGCAGCTGGTGAAAACCCATATAATAAATTACAACCTGGGGATATATTTGTAAGAAATGAAGGAAAGGTCCATCATATGAATATAGTTGTAAAATTAGAAAATGGAGATTTATATGCTTATGATTGTGGAAGCGAGAATCATTGGAGAGGTAATCTAAATGCTTCACCAGTAAAAGCAACATATTTCTTAAAATCTAATGCAAGAGGAAAAATAATTAGAGTTACCAAATAAAATAATTTGGAGGTTTTGAATGAAATATATAAAAAATATTATTATTGCATTGTTTATAATAATAGTTATTGTTATATTATTATTATTATTCATTAATAAAAAAGAGATAGATATTGCTCATGAAGATTCATATGAAAATAATGCGGATACTACAAATATAGATACAAATATTAAAGAAGTAGATAATATTACATTATATTATACAGTAAAGGATTGTCTAGATAAATTTTATAAAACTGTAATAATGGAAATTGCTAGTCAATCAGAAGGGGATTATATTGAGGGAGGAGAAATATCTTATTCTCAGTTAACAGGATTAACTAGTAATGAGGATAAAAATCAAGCAATTTATGATCAATTATATGTGGGATATGTACAAAAAAATAATATAACAAAAACTAATGTATATGAAAAAATTAGGGATATTGGTAATAGTTTTTTAATAGACAAAATGTATATTATTGATGGTGAAAATATAAAAGATTTTTATGTTTATATAGAAAATAATGAAAAAAAGGAAAAAATATTTGAAGTAATATTAGATGTAAATAATAATACATATAGTATAAATCCTTTAAATAATGTAAATTATAATGAAATAACTGCAATAGATGTAGATAGTATTAACAAGAATTCTAATAATGCTTTTAATTATGCTAATATATCAGATGAGCAAATGGCAAAAAATTATTTTTACGATTTTAAAAATAATGTATTGAGTGATATATCTAAATCTTATAATAAATTAGAAGAAAATTACAAGAAAAAAAGATTTGAGAATATTGATAATTATAAAGAATATGTTAATAATAATCAAAATGAATTACAAAAAATAATAATAAAAAAATATTTAATAAATAATTATCAGGATTATACAGAATATGTTTGTCAAGATCAATATGAGAATTATTATATTTTTAGAGCAAAAAATGTTATGAATTATGAAGTATTATTAGATAATTATACAATAACAACAGATAAATTTAAAGAAACATATTCAGAAGCAAATAATGAAAAGAAAGTTCAAATGAATGTAGATAAATTTATACAGATGATTAATAGACATGACTATAAAACATCATATAACTGTATATCAAGTGGATTTAAAAAGAATTACTTAAATACACAAGAAAAATTTGAAGAATATATGAAAAACGTATTTTTCGAATATAATAAATTTGAATTTAGAAATATAGAACAAAAGGGAAGTAATTTATATACAGTTACTTTGAACATTACAGATTTAACAGAAGAAAGTTCTGAAACAAGAAATGTTACAATAATAATGCAATTAAATGATGATTTGGATTTTGAAATGTCATTTGGAATAGAATAATTAATAGATAAGGGGTTGCAAAGCAACCTCTTTTGATTTATAATGCAATAAAGGAGAGATTGCCTATGATAGAGATAAAGAATATATCTAAAAAATATAAAAAAGATAAGAAAGTAATAGATAAGTTAAATTTAAAAATAAATGATGGAGAAATTTTCGGTTTTTTAGGACCAAATGGAGCAGGAAAAACAACTACAATAAAAATGATGACTGGAATATTAGAAATAGATGAAGGAGACATTTTAATTGATAATAAAAGTATAATAAAAGATCCAATAGAAGCCAAAAAACAAATGGGACTAGTTCCTGATAATCCTGATGTATTTTTAAAATTAAAAGGTATAGAATATTTGAATTTTGTTGCAGATGTATATGATGTTTCAACAAAGGATAGAATAAAAAAAATAGAAGAATTAGCAGAAAAATTTGAAATAATAAATGTATTAAATAATAAAATAGAAAGTTATTCACATGGAATGAGACAAAAATTAATAATTATAGGTACATTATTACATAATCCTAGAAATTGGATATTAGATGAACCTATGACAGGGTTAGATCCTAAATCATCATTTGAATTAAAAAATATTATGAGAGAATATGCAAATAAAAATAATACTGTATTTTTCTCTACACATATTTTAGATGTTGCAGAAAGATTATGCGATAGAATTGGAATAATAGATAAAGGAAAATTATTATTTGTTGGGACATATGAGGATTTGAAAAAAGAATTAAAAGAAAATAAATCTTTGGAAGAATTATTTATGGAGATTGTTGAAAATGAATAAAAAAATAAAAAATATATTTAATTTAACGAAAATATTTTTTAAAAATTCATTTCAAAATCCTTATATAATTGATCCAAAAACAAATAAAATAAATAAAAAATCTATTTTTGTGTGGCTTATTTTAATTGTAATGGCAGGTATATCGTTTTTAAGCTATGAAGTTATAAATGAACTTGTAAAAGTAGGACAGCCAATTTTATTTTTAAATATTTTCTTTTTATTATTTATGATGATTATTATTTTTCAAATAATTTTGGCAAGTACCAATGTATACTTTTTTTCAAAAGATTTAGAAGTATTATTACCATTGCCACTGAAATCAGAAGAATTATTGATTTCAAAATTTAATACAATAGTAGTTAATTTATATTTTTCAGAATTAATATTTGCATTTTTTCCTTTAATTATTTATGGAATCTGTACATATGCTGGAATTATATATTATGTATATTTATTTTTGATATTATTAATTTTTCCAATTTTACCAACATTATTTATTAGTATTATAACAATGTTTTTTATGAAGTTATCTAAATTTATAAAAAATAAAGATGCTTTTCAAATAATAATTACTTTAATTTTTATTTTTATAATGTTTGGAGTAGAATTTAAACTTGGAAGCACAATTATAAATAAATTTGATAATAATTCAAATATAAATACAGAAGAAGTTGTAGAAACATTTAATCAATTTAATGAAAAAATAAAAAATGTGTATAAATATTTTTTAGAAATAAATCCTACAATTGAAATAATAAAAAATTATAATAAATTAAATTCTATTTTTA
>FR901904.1 GCA_000438255.1 Clostridium sp. CAG:389 | reverse complement strand
TCTTTTTTTCCTGCTTCAAAAAAATTATGCTCACTAGTTAATCTATTATACTCTGCCATTATTATTGAATTATGTCTCTCCCTTTCCTTTGGGTCTGCACTTATAAAGTCCAAAGTATTCATTGCTTTCTTAATTTCTTTGTTTTCTCTTTCTGCCATATCAATTCCCTCCTCATTTTGTGTAAATATACACATCCATTGATCTAGTTTTGTAAATTTTGCTGGCTCCTTCTTTTTATATTTTGGCAATTCTATATAATGAAACTCTATATATTTTGATGCTATTTTGTCTTCTTCTTTATATCCCATATTTACATATTCTTCCTCTTCTGTTTCATCAAATTTCATTCTTCCAACACTATGATAACTATTTCGTTTTAGAAGATTATAATTTGTTATAAATATTACTATACTCTTTTTTAATTTTGTATATTGATCTCCTACTTTTAATTGTTCTGTTATCATTTTTCCTAAATATTGTGTTCCTCTTTCTTCTGTATTTTCTTTATTTTCCATTTGCATCTCTATATCCAAAAGAGTTCCATCATCTGTCTCTGCTTTTATATCCAAAAGGCCTCTCTTCTCGCCTTTTTCATATGGTATTATCTCTGGATTCTTGATTTGTACTTCTTTTATGTCTTTCTTTAATATTGCTTCTAACAAATCTTTTAATACACTTTCATTTCCTTCATATGCAAATACTCTCTTAAATATGTAATCATCTGTAATTGGTAGTCTTTCTATTTTTTCTGCCATTCTTTTTCCTTTCTAATTATACTAAATTTATTTGCTTTTGGCAATACCATTTAG
>FR901903.1 GCA_000438255.1 Clostridium sp. CAG:389 | reverse complement strand
TATAATGAAAATGGAGAATTTAAAAATGAAAAACAAATGCCCATACTAGAAGATTTATTTAATATTTTAGGACAAGATGAAAGAACTAAAAAATTTAAAATAAAATTAATTCCATTTGTAGAAGGATCAATGAAATTTTTTAATAATTATACAAATATTAAATTAGATAATGAATTAATAGTTGCTGATATATATGATTTAGGAGAAGAAAATTTAAAATATGCAATGTATGTCCTAATTGATATATATTGGGATGCAGTAAAAAAAGATAGAAAAGAAAAGAAAGCAATTTATTTAGATGAAATTTGGAGATTAATTGGAGTAACTTCAAATAAATATGTAGCAAGTTTCATTTATAAAATATTTAAAACTATAAGGAAATACGGAGGAAGTGGAGTTGCAATAACACAAGATATTTCAGATATATTTAGTTTAGATAATGGAACATATGGAAAAAGTATATTAAATAATTCAAGTATAAAAACATTTTTTGCATTAGAAGAAGAAAATATAAAAATATTAGGAGAATATGCAAATTTATCAGAAAAAGAAAAAATAGAAATAAAATCCTTAAAAAGAGGGGAATGTTTAATGTTTGTGGGAGAAGATCATATATTAACAAAAATACAAGCATCTGAAAGAGAAAAAGAAATTATAGAAGGAGAAAAAATAAATTATGAAAATAATTACAGCAATTAATAATCCAAAATTAAATGATGAATTAAAAAATGAAAAAAATATTGAAATAATTTGTAAAGATATTTTTTATAAAGAAGGAATTTTAGAAATTTTAGAAAATGAAATAAATATAGATTATATTATAATTAATTCACAATTAGAAGGAGAAATTAAATTAAATAAAT
>FR901902.1:6838-8501 GCA_000438255.1 Clostridium sp. CAG:389 | reverse complement strand
TTTTCTATTTTGAATTCCAATCAAACGGCTTGATTTTCAAAAAAGCATATTGGATAATGACACTATAAAAATCTTATTGAATTGTAATGAATTCTTTAAAAAATTTTAAAAAAAGCAAATTTATGTTTGACATTTTTTTGTTTGTATGATATTATATACAAAAATGAGAAATGGAGTGAGTTATATGCCAAGAAAAAGACCAGAATTAAATGTAAGAGAAAAGGCAATACTAAGATATATTGAAAAACAAATAATGAGTGTAGGATATCCACCATCAGTAAGAGAAATAGGAAAAGCTGTTGGTTTAAGTTCAACAGCAACAGTACATGGATACTTAGCAAGACTAGAAGATAAAGGATATATTAAAAAACAAGATAAAAAAGGAAGAACATTAAGACTATTAAAAGGAACAGATGGAGAATCAAAGAAAACATCAACAAAAGACTTCTATACACAAAAAGAATTAGTAGAAGTACCAGTTGTTGGAAAAATAACAGCAGGAATGCCTATTTTAGCTGTTGAGAATGTTACAGATACATTTCCAATTCCAATTGATTTTGTTGGAAATTCTGATTGCTTTATGCTTACAGTTAGAGGAGAAAGCATGATTGAAGCAGGAATTTTAGATGGTGATTACATATTAGTAAGAAAACAAAGTAATGCAAATAACGGAGAGATTGTTGTTGCATTAATAGAAGACGAAGCAACAGTTAAGACATTTTATAAAGAAACAGACCATATAAGACTACAACCAGAAAATAGTACAATGGATCCTATAATAGTACCAAACTGTGAAATTTTAGGAAAAGTATGTGGTGTATTTAGAAAAATGTAGAAAAATAGTTTGTGGAATTCTAATATGTCTACTTTTGAACGATAAGAGAAAAGGAATGAAACATAAATGATAAAAAGAGTTATATTTGATATTGATAATACATTAATTCCTTGGAAAAAAGAATATGATGATGAAATATATAAAGCTTTAAAAGAAATGAAAATAGAATATACAGAAGAAGAAGTAAAAAAGCTTTCTGAAGCATTTACGGAATATGAAAATGTATATTATACTTTTAATAAAGAACAAATGATTAAATTTATTAATAAGTATACAGGAAAAAATTATCCTAAGGAATATATAGACGTTATTATTAATAGATGGGCAAAATGTACACCTGATAAATTACCAGATTCAACGTTAAAGATATTAGAATATTTAAAGAATAAGTATGAATTGGTAGTTTTAACAGATTGGTTCAAAGAACAACAGATAGAAAGATTAAAAAATTCAAAAATAATAGAATATTTTCAAGAAGTCTATGCTGCTGAAAAAACAAAAAGAAAACCATTCAAAGAAGCTTTTATACAAGCAATTGGAGAAAATAAACCAGAAGAATGTATAATGATAGGAGATAATTTTCAAAGAGATATAGAAGGAGCGTTAAAAGCAGGACTTCAAGCAATTTATTATAACCCTAATGATATTGATAAAATTGAAAAAATTTCTTATTATAAATTTAATAATGACGTAGAAGAAAAAGAAGTTAAATATTATACAATTTCAAAATTAGATGAAATAATAGATATTTTTTAATTTATAACAGAACAGAATTCAATTATAATTTATATAATTATAATATTATAAAATTACAAATTATAACAAAAT
>FR901902.1:0-6800 GCA_000438255.1 Clostridium sp. CAG:389 | reverse complement strand
AATTCACAAAATATATACAATAAAAATATTGACAAATGACACCGTGTCACTTATAATAATGACACAGTGTCATTTTCTTTTGCATATTTTATTTATATAAAATAATAATAAAAGCAAAAGTATATTTATTTAAAAGAATAAATAAAAGTAAAAAATGTAAAAAGGTGGTGAAATTATGCCAAAAGAAACATTTTTAAAATTACCGGAAGAGAAGAAAAATAAGATAATAAAAGCAGCAAAAAAGGAATTTGAAAGAGTTCCATTTGAACAAACATCAATAAAAAACATAGTGGAAGATGCAGATATTGCAAGAGGAAGTTTTTATCAATATTTTGATAGTAAGGAAGATTTATTACGGATATATCTTAAATATACATTTTAAAGAAATGAATATGCAAATGCAAGAAAATGTAATTAAATTTAAAGGAGATATATTCAAAATATTTATATCAATGTATGATTGTGTGGACAAAAATTTAATTAAAAGTGATGATATGGAATTTTACAGAAAAATATTTGGAAATTTAAAAACAAGTGAAGATAGTAAAATTTTCAAAAAAATTGTAGAAGAAAGACCTAAAAAAATTAAGGATTTTTACGAATACATAGATACTTCTAATTTAAGAGTTAATTCAAAGGAAGAATTTGAAATTGTCGAAAAAATATTGTTCACAATAACAACAAAAGCAATTGTAATGAGATTTAAATATGACTCAAAAGAAGAGGCACGAGAAAATTACTTGAAACAAATTGAGTACTTAAAATACGGAATTGTTAAAAAATGATGAATGGGAGGAAGAGAATGTTTAAAGTATTAAAAAATTTAAAAGAATCATGGATATCAGTAATTGCAATAGTACTATTATTAGTAGTTCAAGCGGCAGGAGACCTAACATTACCAGACTACACATCAAAAATAGTGAATGTAGGTATCCAAAATGGTGGAATTGAAAATGTAGCACCAGATGTTATAAGAAAATCTGAAATGGAAAATTTACTAATTTTTACAGAAGATGATGATAAAATTTTAGCATCTTATGAAGAAATTTCGAAAGAAGAACTTGATAGTGAGGAATATGAAAAATTAGTTAAAAAATATCCAGCATTAGAAAATGAGACATTATATAGAATTAAGAAAATAAGTAAAAGTGAACAAGATGAGTTAGATTCATTAATGGCTAAACCTTTAATGATGCTTAGTACAACAAAGCAAATGCCAAAAGAACAAATAGATAAAATGTTAGAAACAGTAAATCAAAAACTAGATGATATGCAGGAAAGTATATTAGAACAAGCAGCAATACAAGAAGTAAAAAATGAATACAAAGCAATAGGAATAGACACAGACAGCATACAAAATCAATATATAATAATGGCAGGATTAAAAATGCTAGGAATATCATTAATTATTATGATTTCTGCAATATCAATTATGTGTTTATCAGCAAGAGTTGCAGCAAGACTTGCAAAAACATTAAGAGAAAAAGTATTCAAAAAAGTTTTAAGTTTTTCAAACAAAGAATTCTCAGAATATAGTACAGCATCTTTAATAACTCGTTCAACAAATGATATACAACAAATACAAGGTCTAATTGCGATATTATTTAGAGTTGTTGTATATGCACCAATTATAGGTATTGGAGGATTTTTAAGAGTACTAAGTCAAAGTGATAATTCAATGGCATGGATTATTGGTGTAGCAATTTTAGCAATATTATTCGTAGTAGTAACATTATTCATAATTGCAATGCCAAGATTTAAAAAGTTACAACAATTAATTGATAAGCTAAACTTAGTTACAAGAGAAATTTTAACAGGTTTACCTGTAATTAGAGCATTTAACACAGAGAAAAAAGAAGAGAAAAGATTTGATAAAGCAAATATTGATTTAACAAAAACAAACTTATTTGTTAATAGAGCAATGAGTTTCATGATGCCAATGTTAATGCTTATAATGAATGGTATTTCATTATTAATTGTTTGGGTTGGGGCACATGGAATAGATGCAGGAACAATGCAAGTTGGTAATATGATGGCATTTATTCAATATACAATGCAAATTGTAATGAGTTTCTTAATGATTTCAATGGTTTCAATAATGTTACCAAGAGCGTCAGTATCAGCAAATCGTATAAATGAAATATTAGAGACAGATGAAACAATAAAAGATAGTAAAGAACCTAAAAAATTAAATCCAAGTAAAAAAGGTTTAGTTGAGTTTAAAAATGTTTCATTTAGATATCCAGACAGTGATGAAGAGGTTTTAAGTGATATTTCTTTTACTGCTGAACCTGGAAAAACTACTGCTATTATAGGAAGCACAGGTAGTGGAAAATCAACAATAGTTAATTTAATACCTAGATTTTATGATGTAACATCCGGAAATCTTTTGATTGATGGTGTTGACATTAAAGATATATCTAATAAAGATTTAAGAAAAATTATAGGATTTGTTCCACAAAAAGGAATTTTATTTTCTGGAACAATAGAATCTAACATAAAATATGGAAATCCTGATATGTCTGATGAGCAAATGATAGAGGCTGCACAAATAGCACAGGCAACTGAATTTATTGAATCAAAACCAGAAAAATATCAAGAGCCAATTGCACAAGGTGGAAGTAATGTGTCTGGTGGTCAAAAACAAAGACTATCAATTGCAAGAGCAATAGCAATTGACCCAGAAATCTTAGTGTTTGATGATAGTTTCTCTGCACTTGACTTTAAAACAGATAGTGTTTTAAGAGCTGAACTTGCTAAAAAGATACAAGACAAGACTGTAATTATTGTAGCCCAAAGAATTAATACAATTTTAAATGCTGACCAAATTATAGTGTTAGAAGATGGAAAAGTTGTAGGAAAAGGAACACATGAAGAATTAATTAAAAATAACGAAACATATAAACAAATTGCTTTATCACAACTTTCAGCAGAAGAACTAAATATACAAGAATCAAATGTGAAAGAAAAATTAGAAGGAGGTAAGGAACATGAGTAATAATCAAACAACAAATAGACCTCCAAGAATGAGAGGACATGGACCAATGGGTGGCGGACCAGGAGGTCACGGTCCAGCAGAAAAAGCAAAAGATGTAAAAGGTACAACAAAAAAATTAGGACAAAGACTATCAAGCTACAAAATAGCAATAATAATTGTAATGATATTTGCAATAGGAAGTACAATATTTAGTATTGTAGGACCAAAAATCTTAGGAAATGCAACAACAGAAATATATACAGGATTAATGAATAAAATAAATAGAACTGGCGAAATTGACTTTGAAAAAATTGGTAAAATAATTTTATTTGCATTAGGATTATATGGAGTAAGTGCGTTATTCTCAATGATTCAAAGTTATATTATGGCAGGTGTTGCACAAAAAGTAACTTATAAAATTAGAAATGATTTAACAGAAAAAATAAATAAATTGCCAATGAAATATTTTGACAAAAGAACAAATGGTGAAGTATTATCAATCATTTCAAATGATGTTGATACATTAAGTACAGGGCTAAACCAGAGTATTACACAAATTATAACATCAATTTGTACAATTATTGGAATATTAGTAATGATGTTTTCAATAAGTTGGGAAATGACAATTGTAAGCTTATTGATATTACCAATATCAGGTGTAATACTAAAAAAAGTAATAGGAAAATCACAAAAATACTTCGTAAAACAACAAGAATATTTAGGACACGTAAATGGCCAAGTAGAAGAAGTTTATGGTGGACACAATATTGTTAAAGTTTTTGGAAGAGAACATGAAGCAATAAAAGAATTTGAAAAAGAAAATGAAGAATTATATAAATCAGGATGGCGTTCACAATTCTTATCAGGTTTAATGCATCCGCTAATGAATTTTGTAGGTAATGTTGGATATGTTGCGGTTGCAATTTTGGGTGGATATTTTGCAGTAAAAGGTAGAATTACAGTCGGTAATATTCAAAGTTTTATACAATATAACAAACAATTTACACAACCAATAGGGCAAGTTGCACAAATTTCAAGTACAATACAATCAATGATTGCAGCTGCTGAAAGAATATTTGAATACCTAGAAGAACCAGAAGAAGTTGAAGATGTAAAAAATCCAGTATCAACAGATGGTTTAAAAGGAAATATTGAATTTAAAAATGTTCATTTTGGATATGATCCAGAAAAAACAATAATAAATGATTTTAATGCGAAAGTTAAAGATGGCCAAAAGATTGCAATTGTTGGACCGACAGGTGCTGGAAAAACAACAATGGTTAAGTTATTAATGAGATTTTATGATGTAAATAGTGGTGAAATTTTATTAGATGGCCATAATATCAAGGATTTTAGACGTGGAGATCTAAGAAAAATGTTTGGTATGGTTCTTCAAGATACTTGGTTATTTGGCGGAACTATAAAAGAAAATATTAAATATAGTAAACCAGATGCAACAGATTCTGATGTAATAAAAGCAGCAAAAGCAGCACATATACATCATTATATAAAAACATTATCAAAAGGATATGATGCTAAAATTAATGAAGAATCAACAAATATATCAGCAGGTCAAAAACAATTGCTTACAATTGCCAGAGTTATTCTTGCTGACCCTAAAATTTTAATTTTGGATGAGGCTACAAGTTCAATAGATACCAGAACTGAACAACAAATTCAATCTGCTATGGATAATTTGATGGAGGGCAGAACAAGCTTTATTATTGCACATAGGTTGTCTACTATTAAAAATGCGGATTTGATTTTGGTTATGGATCATGGAGATATTGTTGAACAGGGAACACATGAAGAGCTACTTGCAAAAGATGGTTTTTATGCAAAATTATATAATTCTCAATTTGAGGATTGCAATGATGAAGTAGAATAAAAAGAGACTATAGTTTTA
This sequence comes from Clostridium sp. CAG:389, assembly GCA_000438255.1. GTDB lineage: Bacteria > Bacillota > Clostridia > TANB77 > CAG-508 > CAG-269. The sequence continues at coordinate 1,917 of FR901902.1, read as the reverse complement.
TAAGTATAAAAACTTATAAAGCCATAGTCTTTTGACTTTTTTATTGAATTATTTTTCATATTCGTAGCTTGCACACATTGATTCATCAGCTTTTTGAGTATCACAATCTTGAATAGGTGATACTTGTATTTCTGCTAATTGACAACGGTTTTCTAAGTTGTTATATTTACAACTTGTTACACTACAACATATTTTTTGATTCTTTTCCATGCCAAGACCTCCAATAAAAATAGAATGAATTTAATTTTTTAAATTCCTTATTATTATGTATAAAATAACAAAAAATATTCAGGATATAAAGTTTTTTGAACAATAAGTTAGATAAAAAAAGAGCCAGAGGCTCTTTTTCAGACTTATTTAACAATTTTTTGTATCATCATTAGAAGAATGTTCACAAATTTCAGGAGGCTCTTTAAAACTCAAATACCAACTAACCCCGTTTTGATTTTCTTTAATAGAATTTTGTCTTTCTTGAAGTTCTTCAAATGTTTTGGGAGCTGGAACAATAACAGGTTGACCAGGCATCCAATTAGCAGCAGTAGAGCCTTTACTACAATCAGCCATTTGTAAAGCCTGAACAGCCCTTATAATTTCAGGAACAAATCTACCTACATTTAAAGGGTAAACAAAAATTGTTCTAACAATACCTTTATCATCGATTATGAAAACATTTCTAACTGTTTCAGTTGTGCTTACATCATTAGAAATCATACCATATTTTCTTGCAATTTGACCATTTCTATCTGCAACGATAGGAAATGGAAGTTGTATACCAGTTCTACAATAAATATCATACATCCAAGCTAAATGTGATGGATTGCTATCAATACTTAGACCTAATAGTTCAGTATTGATTTGTTGAAAATATGTATATGCTCGTGAAAATGCAATCATTTCAGTTGTACATACAGGGGTAAAATCTCCTGGATGACTGAAAAATACTAACCACTTACCTTTATAATCATTTAATGTTCTAGGGCCAAAAGTTGTTGTTGCTTCAAAATCTGGTGCTTTTTGTCCGATTTTAACATTACCATTCATCATTAATTCATAATCCATAAAAAATAAACTCCTTTCGTTTTTATATATAATATTATAAAAAAAGGAAATAGTGATTAAGATTTAATAAAATACTTGAATTGCAGTGTTATATCTAATATTAAATAATTTGTCATATATTTAAATCTTTGTAAAACAAAAAGATGATTTTGTAAATAAAAAAGTACTTTTTGTAAAAAATAAACAAAAAACAGAAAATAATATTATAATATAGCAGTTTGAAAAAAGGGGGAGTAAAATTGAAATCAATTGAAACAGAAAGATATATATTAAGAATTCCAAGAATTGAAGATGCAGAAGAAATATATGAAAGATGGGGAACAGATAAAGAAAAAATGGCACAGTACAAAGCTCATAAAGTATATAGAAATGTAATTGAAGCAAAAATGTTAATAACAGTAGCAATTAAAGAAACAGATAATGGTGTAACATTTTGGATAATAGAAGAAAAGAATAGTAATAAAATAATAGGATATATAAAATTACAATATATGTCAAAGAAAGACAAGAAATGTGGAGTTGCATTTTACTTTTTGAAAGATTGGAGAGAAAATAAAACACCAGAAGAAGTTTTAAGTAGAGTAATAGAATATGTTTTTATTGAAACAGAATTTGAAACTATTGTTATGGGATTTTATGCAGTAACTCAACAAGACAAAGAATTGCTTCACAATATTTTAATTAAAATTGGAATGACAAGGGAGGGGATTCTAAGAAATAGATTGATTAATGATGAAGGTAAAAAGATAGATAAGTACATATATTCTATTTTAAAAGAGGAATGGGAAGAGAAAAAGTAGCAAATCGCAACATATTGTAAGACTTTCATAGTTACTGGATAATATTTTTGATATATTG
>FR901901.1 GCA_000438255.1 Clostridium sp. CAG:389 | reverse complement strand
TATAAATAATCTATCCCCTTAGAGGCACTGTGAATTTTAAAAGTACTATCTAGTAATTATTAATATAAAAACGTGAGCTCCGTCTATTGTGATTTTTTCTAACTTATGTTAAAATAGGGACAAATATTTTAATAACAACTAAGAGAACAAGGGGGAAAAATGAATAAAAGACAAGAACATATAAGAAATTTTAGTATAATAGCACATATAGATCATGGAAAATCAACACTAGCAGACAGATTAATAGAAATGACAGGAGTACTATCAAAAAGAGAAATGGAAAGTCAAGTGTTAGACAACATGGAAATAGAAAAAGAAAGAGGAATCACAATAAAATCACAAGCTGTAAGAATGATATACAAAGCAAAAAATGGAGAAGAATACGAATTCAACCTAATAGACACACCAGGACACGTAGACTTTAACTATGAAGTATCAAGAAGCTTAGCAGCATGTGATGGAGCAATATTGGTAGTAGATTCAAGCCAAGGAGTAGAAGCACAAACACTAGCAAATGTATATTTAGCAATAGACAGTAATCTAGAAATATTACCAGTAATAAATAAAATTGATTTACCTAATGCAAGACCAGATGAAGTGAAAAAAGAAATAGAAGATATCATAGGAATTCCAGCAGAAGATGCACCATGTATATCAGCAAAATCAGGATTAAATGTAGAAGAAGTTTTAGAAAGAATAGTAACAGATTTGCCAGCACCAAAAGGTGATGAAAATGCCAAAACAACATGTTTAATATTTGATTCATATTACGACAATTACAAAGGTGCAGTTGCATATGTAAGAGTAATGGACGGAAAAGTCAAAGTTGGAGACGAAATAAAGCTAATGGCAACAAACAAAACATACACAGTAGCAGAAGTAGGATATTTTGTACCAGGTTCATATATGCCAACAAAAGAGATTAGAGCAGGAGAAGTTGGATATATTGCAGCAAGCATAAAAAGTTTATCAGATATACATGTAGGAGATACAGTAACTTTAAACGATAATCCAGCGGACAAGCCTTTAAAAGGATACAAAAAAGTAACACCAATGGTATATTGTGGACTTTATCCAATAGATGGAAGTGAATATGAAAATTTAAAAGTAGCCTTAGAAAAACTTCAATTAAATGATGCAGCACTAGAATATGAACCAGAAACATCAGCAGCATTAGGATTTGGATTTAGATGTGGATTTTTAGGATTACTTCACCTAGAAATAATTGAAGAGAGGTTAGATAGAGAATTTGATTTAGGATTAATTACAACAGCACCATCAGTAATATACAAAGTACACAAAACAACAGGAGAAGTAGAAGAAATATATAATCCAACAGAATTACCAACACCACAAGAAATATCATATATAGAAGAACCATTTGTAACAGCAAACATACTAACTCCAAAAGAGTATGTAGGAAACATTATGGAAATATGTCAAAATAGACGTGGAATTTATATTGATATGAAATATCTGGATGAAAACAGAGTAACATTAGTATATGAAATGCCATTAAATGAAATAATATATGACTTTTTTGACAATCTAAAATCAAAAACAAAAGGATATGCATCATTTGACTATGAGTTCAAAGAATACAGAAGATCAAATTTAGTAAAATTGGACATTCACATAAATGGAGAACCGGTAGATGCACTATCATTTATAGTACACAAAGATAGCGCGTATACAAGAGGAAAGAAAATGGTAGAAAAACTAAAAACGGTAATACCTAGAAAATTATTTACAATACCAATTCAAGCAGTAATTGGTGGACAAATTATAGCAAGAGAAACAATATCAGCAATGAGAAAAGATGTACTTGCAAAATGCTATGGTGGAGATGTAACAAGAAAGAAAAAACTTCTTGAAAAACAAAAAAGAGGTAAAAAGAAAATGCGTGAAATTGGTAATGTAGAAGTACCACAAGAAGCATTTTTATCAGTGCTAAAATTAGACGATGAATAGAGGGAAAATTATGCAGAATAAGAGAGAAAAATTTATGAATAATGTATTAGAATTAAGTGTAAATTCTGGAAAAGTAAATGAAAATGCAAAATACATTTTATATTCAGAAAATTCAAAAGAAGATAAAAAAGAAAAAATACAAGAAACAAAGGAAGTGTTAAAAAACACAGTAGAAAATATAAAAAATATAGCCGAAAGCTTAGAGTTATCAGTAGATGAAATATTAAATATACAAAAATAGGAGAAATATAATGGATTTGGAAGAATATAAAAAAATAGCTTTGGCAAGATTAAATAAATCAATAGCTTTTGATCAAAAAGAAAATATGTATTATGCGTGTATGGGATTAGTCGAAGAAACAGGAGAAATAATAGCAGAATTAAGAAAACCACTATTTAAAGGAAATTTTCATGAAAAGCCATTAGACACAGAGGAAATAAAAAAAGAATTAGGTGATTTAATGTGGTATATAGCATTAATATGTAAAAATGCTAATATTGATACAGATCAACTAAAAGATATTGAAATAAAAGAAGATGCCAAAATATCAAAAAGAGAAAGAATAATACAAATTGCTATAAACATGGGACAAGTATCAGGACAAATAGTAGAAAAATACTTAAAATTATATAATGAAAATACTAATAATGTAGAATTGATAGAAGAAATAAATAGACAATATGAAAATATATGTAATTTGGCAGAGAAATTTAATCTGACAATTGATGAGATATTGGAAGAAAACATAAGAAAAGTAAATTTTAGATATAATGAAAAAGGAGAGAATCAAAATAATGGACAAGAAAAATAATAAGAAAAATCAACCACAAAAAGAAATAAAAGGAAGAGAAGAAAAACAATATGATGACCAAGTGGAAGGAAGAAATTCTGTATTAGAATTATTAGAAAGTGGAAAAGACATAAATAAAATATTTATAACAAAAGGAGAAAAACATGGTTCTATAAATAAAATAATAGCAATTGCAAAAGAAAAAGGAATAATAATAGTTGAAAAAGACAAAAGACAAATGGATGAAATGGCACAAAATCAAAATTACCAAGGGGTAATTGCAATAGTGCCACCATTTGAATATTGTGAAATTGAAGATATAATAGACTATGCAAAAGAAAAAAATGAAGACCCATTTGTGCTAATATTAGATGGAATAGAAGACCCACATAATTTAGGATCAATAATAAGAACAGCTGAAACAGCAGGAGTACATGGTGTAATAATACCAAAAAGAAGAGCAGCAGCAGTAAATAGTACAGTAAACAAAACATCAGCAGGAGCGGTAGAACATATGCATATAGCAAGAGTTACAAATATATCAGATTCAATTCAAAAACTAAAAGATGCAGGATTATGGATATGTGGAACAGATATAAATACAGAAAAATACTATTATAATCAAGATTTAACAGGACCATTAGGAATAGTTATTGGAAATGAAGGAAACGGAATGAGTGATAAAGTTAGAAAAAATTGTGACTTTTTAGTAAAAATTCCAATGAAAGGAAAAGTAACATCATTAAATGCCTCTGTGTCAACAGGTATAGTAATATACGAAGCTGTTGAACAAAAATTAAGAAAAAGTATTGATTAAAAAAATAAAAAACTATATAATAAAAATATACATGAGCTTAAAACATTAGAAAAATTTATAATAATATACGTAAGATTAATGTATAGGAGGAAAAAAGATGATGGCAAGAAAAAAGAGAATAACCATTATAACAATAGCAATAGTTTTAGTAATAGCAATAATTATAGGAATATTAGCATTTTTATATATAAAAACAGATGCATTTAAGTCAAATGAGACATTGTTTGCAAAATATTTAGTACAAAATTTTGATATTATTGAAGTTTGGGAAAAAAGTAAAAATACTGATATTGAAAATTTATTGGATACAAATAAGTACACATCACAAATAGAAGGAAAAATAGAATACACAGAAAATAAAGGAACAAGTAACGAAAAACAAAGTAGTTCTGTAAATAATGTAGGAATAAAAATAACAAGTAATATAGATAAATCAAATAATTATAATTATAGTGATATATCAATAGGAACAGAAAATGAGAAATTAGTAGGATTAGAATATTTAAATGAAGATGATAAATATGGAATAAGATTAAAAGATATTCAACAATTTGTATCTATAAAAAAAGATGATGAAACACAAGAAAGTGAATTGAAAAATATTGAAAAATTGACAGAAAATATAGATGTTCAATCAATAATAAAATTTTCTGACGAAGAAAAACAAACTTTAAAAAATACATATTTAGAAATAATAAAAAATAATGTATCAAAAGAAAAATATCACAAACAATCAAATTCATTAATAACAGTTAATAACAAAGATATGCAAACAAATGCATATTATATAGAATTTACAGTAGAAGAATGTAATAATTTATATATAAAAATATTGGAACAAATAGCGAAAGACGAGATAATATTATCAAAGGTTGACTTAATAGAAAAACAAATTAAAGAAATAGATGAAGATTATGATGGGAATTTAAGAGAGAATTTTGTAAAAAGTATAAAAGATAAAATAAAAGAAATAGAAGATAAAAATATTGGAAATGATAAAGTAAAAATAACTGTATATGAAAAAAATATGAAAACAGTAAGAACATCAATAGAAAAAAATAATGATAAAACAATAATCGATTTATATGATAGTTCATCAATAAAAATAGATACAGTAAAGATTGATGAAACAACAGATGAACAATATATAAAAATTGAAAGCAAAAATGATGGAACAAACTTAAATGTGTTAGTTGAATATGCAAAAATTCAAGATAATAATACAAAAAATACAGTACAATTTAATTATGGACAAACATTTTTAAATAATGAATTAAATAAAAATATAGAGCTAGGAATATCTAATGAAAAAAATGAAGCTATTATAAAGATTTCTGATGATACAAATTTTGTTCAAGAATTTGAAAATGAAATAACATTAGAAAAAGATAATGTTGATTTGGATGAATTGGATGAAGAACAATCAAATGCTATAAATGGAATATTAACTGAAAATGTACAATCACAATTATCTAATTTATTAGCAGTAGTTAACTTGAATGATTATGTGTCAATGCTTCAAAATTTAGGTTTAATGAATAAAACATCAATTGAATTACCAAGTGATGGAGAGGTTACAGAAACTGAGAGAAAAAGATTTAATTCTCAATTTGAATTTTTTGTTAGTGAAGGTTTAACTTCTGATAATATAAAGGAATTAATTGATACTGCTGAAAATAATTTCGAGGATATGAAAGTTTTATTAAAAAATGGAGAAATTCAAGATTTAGATTTAGATAAAATAAATTCTTCGAGAGAATCATCAGATTATAAGAAAGAAATATCTGAAATTTTATTTTATATTAAAAGAAATTCTAATAACGAAGAAAAAAAAGCTAATTTATTAACATATTTAGAAAAAGAAAGTGGAAATAAATATAATGTTTCAATAGAATATGATGCTGATGGATTGACAAGAATAATAAGAGCAAAGATTCAAGAAAAATAAAACTTGAATCTTTTTTTCTTTGTAAATGCTTCATATAAAAGGGATTCATTGAATTTACAGAAAATACCAGTAAAAAAATATGAAAAAACTATTGACTTTACTTCGAAAGGATGGTAAGATAATGCCTAGTTCACGAGTAATAATGAGTGAATAATTAAAGAAAAACAATATGCGATTTTGATTTAAATATGGTCAAAAAATTCTTATGAAAAACAAAAATTTAAAAAAATTAAAAAAATTTTAAAAAAGTGTTGACAAAGAAAAAAACATATTGTATAATACAAATCGTTCACCGCGAGGGAGAACAAAAAGTACATTGAAAAGTAAACA
>FR901900.1 GCA_000438255.1 Clostridium sp. CAG:389 | reverse complement strand
AAAAAATCTAATATAAAAAAATCCAATAGCGATATTTCTAAATTAAATTTATTAATAGGAAAAAATAATAATGAAGAAATTATTATTCCTGAAAAAGGATTATATCAGAATTTTTTAATCACAGGAACCATTGGTTCAGGAAAGACATCTTCTGCTATGTATCCTTTTACGAAACAATTATTAAAATATAATAGTGATAATCCTAATGATAAAATTGGAATGCTTATTTTAGATGTAAAAGGAAATTACTATAATCAAGTAAAAGATTATGTCGATTTTTATAATTTACAAAATGATTTAATAGAAATTGGTTTAAATTCCGGTATTTTTTATAACCCTTTACATAAACCAAATTTAAAACCTATTGTTTTAGCCAATAGATTAAAGACTATTTTAACTTTATTTTCTGAAAATAATTCTGAATCTTATTGGTTAGATAAAGCGGAACAAATATTGGCTGAATCAATAAAATTATGTAGATTATATAATGATAATTATGTTACATTTTCTGAATTACATAAATTAATAACTATTCCTGGCTATTATAAAGAAAAACTTAAAATTTTAAAAGATTTATTTGTTTCTTCTAAATTAAATAATAAACAAATTTATGAACTTAATGAGTGTTTAAATTTTTTTCAAAAAGAATTTGAAAATTTAGATTCTAGAACCAAGGGTATTTTGATTTCAGAAATTACTCGTATTACAAATACATTTATTTCAGATTATGATATTTTTTCTACATTTTCTCCTGATAAAACTAAATTGAATTTTTTAGGTTTTCAAGATGTTATTAGATCTGGAAAAATTGTTGTTCTTAATATGAATATTTCTGAATATAGCTTACTTTCAAAAATTATTGCTACTTATTTAAAACTGGATTTTCAAACTGAAATATTATCTTCTTTATCTAGTGGTATTGTAAGAAAAACTGCTTTTATATGTGATGAATATGATAAATATTGTACAAAAACCGATAGCGACTTTTTTTCGTTAAGTAGAGAATCAAAATGTATTAATATTGTTAGCACTCAAAGTTATTCATCATTGAAAAATACTTTAAAAGATGAGTCTTCTGTAAAGGTTATTACTCAAAATTTAATTAATAAAATTTGGTTTAGAACTGATGATATTTTCACTATTGAAGAGGCTCAAAAACAACTTGGTAAAGAAGAAAAGCAGAAAATTTCTAAGACTATTTCTGAAAGTGCAAAGGAAACTAATTTTAATTATATTACAAATACTTTAAATTCTATGAATTCTAACATTTCTGAGTCTTATAATTCTTATTATCAAAATGAATATATATATGATACAAATTTTTTTACTAGAAATCTTGAAACTTTTACCGCTCTTACTTTTTTATCTACTGGCGATGAAATTTTAAAACCTTGTAAAATTGAAATGTTGCCATATTTTAGAAATTAGTTTTTTATTATTATTTATTTTATTGTTTATTTTTAATTTTTTATTATTTATTTTAATTTTTATTTTGTTTTTATTTATTTTATTTTATTTTTATTTTATTTT
>FR901899.1 GCA_000438255.1 Clostridium sp. CAG:389 | reverse complement strand
TTCAATTTTTCAAAACAAATAGTGGAAGTACACCATACAAGAAATTTTTACTGAATTGCAACTATATTTTGGTAAGTTGCATTCTTTTTTTGAATATAGTGTCTTCTTTTATCACTAAATACCACAAATACATATCAATTAATAAAATTGCAATATTGTGCACACGCAAAATCATTATACTTGATATAGCTGTAATAATTGCTACCATAACTTTTGATATAATATTTGTGTATAATTCTGACTTTCTTATTCCAAAATTTATATGTAAAATACCTTTCAATACCCTTCCCCCATCTAATGGATATATTGGCAATAAATTGAATATCATAATTAAAAAATTAGTATAAATTATTATCAAACCTTTAAATATATCAATTTTCAAACTATTTGTTATTAATATTATTATAAAATTTGTTAATGGTCCAGCAATTGCGACTAATATTTTCTTTATTTCTAGTAAATTTCCTTTTTTTATTTTTTTATTATATTCTTCTACTTTAATTTTAAAAGATATTGATACCCCAAATGGCATTAACTCTATCTTTTCTGGTTTCATTCCTAATAATAATCCCGCTAGCAAATGTCCTAATTCATGTATTAATGCAAAAAACATTATCATTGCATATATCTCAATTTGTTTAGTGAAATAAAATATTATTAGAAAAACAAATATTTTTAAATCTATCCTAAATCTCATATTAATTTTCCTTTTTCAAATTTAGGTTTTGTGCTACCTATAAGCTTTCATGTATTAATTTTATAATTCTAGAATTTTTTCTGGATCTATTGTTCTTTCTGAATTTCTTATTTCAAAATGTAAGTGTGGTCCTGTTGAATTACCTGTTGAGCCTACCTCTGCAATTTCTTGTCCTTGACTGACTTTATCTCCTTGTTTTACATATAAGTTGTTACAATGTGCATAAATAACGCTTACTTCTCCTATTTGAATTTTTAGATGTTTTCCATAATCACCTTCTTCTGATGCTATTACAACTTCTCCTTCTGTTGCTGATTTTATTTTTGTTCCTAAATTTGCTGCAATGTCAACTCCTGTATGATTTTTAGGTACTGTTGCTGTTGTTGCTTCTCTTTGTCCATATTTTGAACTTATTGTTCCTTCTATTGGTTTTATAAATGTTGTTGTTGCCTTTATGTTTGCAATATCTTTTTCTTCTTGCGATAATTCTTGTGTTTCATTTGTATTTTGAATTGATGTTTGTTGTTCTTCTTCCGCTCCTCCAATCCCATTTGTTTCTTGATTGTTTGTTGTTTCTTTTTGACTTTCTTCACTTTCTTGTGTGTTTTGCATAGATTCACTATTAATTTCATTATCATTGTTTGTTATTATTCCATTTTCTTTTTGTGTCATATTATTTTTTAAATCTGTAATCCATTGTCCTATGTTATTTTTTGTATTTTGGTAAATTTGTTCAAAATTCATGTCATATGACAATATTTCATTTGCTTTTTTTAGAAAATCTTCTGAAAATATGTAATTGTTGTTTTGAATTATATATATAACTGCATATATTAATAAACTTAACCCTATTTGTATCAACATTTTTCTTAATAGTTTTATGTCTTTTCTATTATTGTTGTTTATTGAAACTGTTGTTGTTTTTCTTTGTGTTTCTCCTTGCCTTCTAGCATATATTTCTTCTGCTCTTCTTATTTTGTCTTCTACTGACATAGTTCTTTCCATGTTTAACTTCATTCCTCCCTAATGTATATTTTTGTTAAAAGTATATTTTTAGTCTTGCTTTCATTTCTTTATAAACTATATGTTTTTTTATTTTGTTTTATGATTTAAAAAGTAGACAAGTTTAAATGGTTGCAATTTAGTGTTGAGTTGTAAACAAAAAAAGAGCACTATCTATTAAGATTGTGCCATTTTTGTTTTTAAAATATTATTACAAGTGCTTGGATTATGCATAATATTGTTGTTATTATTGCATATTTTTTTAATTTTTTATATTTTTCATTTGTATCTTTATTAATGATAATTTTACTGTTATCTTTATTTTCTATCTTCGAAATATAGTTGTTTACTATCATTTCTGCTTCTTTTAAAATATATTCCTTATCTTTTTTATTTTCTTCGTTTTCTGATGTTTGTTTGTCTTTCTCTATTTTTTGAAGTTTTTTTACCTTTTTATTTGCTTTTAATACTATTATTGCCTCATCAACTATATTTGATGGTAAATTTCTTAGAACTACCATATTTTTTAATTTACTTGTTTCCATTTGTACCTCCTTGAAATATGTATTTATTATATTGTTTCCATATTTTTCAAGGTTATACTTTTACATTTCTTTGTTTTTTATTGTTTTTATTACATCTTCTGTTACTTTATTTTTGTCAAATTTATTTACAACAAAAATTACTATTGCGGTTATTGCAAATGTTATTACATATGCTAATATACTAACTTTCCATTGTCCTTCTAATAATTTATCTCCTGCTATTGTTGATGATATTATTGATGGAAATCTTAATAATGTTGAAAGTGCTAAAAATCTTGATGTTTTTATTGGTAATAGTCCTCCTATATAAACTAGTAAATCTTTTGGTGTTCCTGGTATTAAAAATAATAATGCCATTACCGTTTCTACTTTTTGTGGGTCTTTGAATAATTTACTGTTTTCTACTTTATTTACTTTTTCTTTTGGAAAGAACTCATATATGAAGTCTCTTCCATATTTTTTTACGAAGAAATATATCATTGCCGTTACTATAAAAACTGATACCATTAAAAATATTGTTCCCCATATCGGTCCAAAACATATCCCTGCTAGTAATTCTACTGGTTCTCCTGGCAATATAGCTAATACTACTTGTGCTAGTTCTAATCCAAATAGTATTAACATTCCTGTTATCCCTGAATTTGTTATTTTTTCTTTAAATTGTGCTTGTCCTTCTGGTGTATTTATTTGTTTTATTATTGGTATCATATATATTGTTGCAATTACTAGTATTGCTATTGTTGTTATTAATGCAATTAATTTCATTATTTTTGCTTTGTTTATTTTTTTCATTTATTACCCTTCTTTCAGTGCCATTTTGGAGACGTTTCTTTTTTGTGCATACTTATTAAAACTGTCTTTATTAATATATATCTTTTTTATTTATATTTCAAGTTTTTATTATTTTTAATTGTTACGGTTCAGTAAGAATTTTTCTATGGTGTCTTTGCCAATATGTT
>FR901898.1 GCA_000438255.1 Clostridium sp. CAG:389 | reverse complement strand
TATAAAAAAATTCTACTGAACTGTAACAGAAATTTTCTGGCTTTATTGTTATTTTTTCTTTATGTATTGTAGCTACAAATTTGTTATGATATAATCTATTAAAAATAAATCCTTATATTATTTTGAAAAAGTTCAATATAATATAATTACACTTTGGAAGGAATGATAAAAATGAAAAACTTTTTCATAATTTTAGTAATGAAAATCCTAAATTTAATACTAAAAATATGCCATAAAAACGGAGGAAATTTCTTAGGAAAAATAGCCTTTGACTGGAACCCAGAAATATTTAAATATTTTAAAGTCAAATGTCCAGTAATAGCAGTATCAGCAACAAATGGAAAAACAATGACAAATAACTGCATAGGTTACACTTTAAAAACAGCTGGATACAAAGTTGTAAGCAATGTTGAAGGCAATAACATGGAAACTGGAATACTCTCAACAATCCTAAAAAATTGTACGTTGACAGGAAAAATAAAAGCAGACTACTTAGTATTTGAAGTTGATGAAAGCTATATTCCTGTTGTGTTCAAAGATTTTAGATTAGACACATTAGTAATACTAAATTTCTTCCGTGACCAATTAGATAGAAACGGTGAAGTTGAATCATTAATTTTAAGAATAAATAAATTTTTAAAAACATATAATGGAAATCTAGTTTTAAATAATGATGACCCTAATGTTGCGAGACTTGGACAAGCTAATCCTTCTAATCAAAATGTGTATTATTTTAGTGTTGATAAATATCAATTTGCAACAGAAGAAATAAAAGAAGCAGGAGAAGGTAAATTCTGTCCATTCTGCAAAACAAGACTAGAATATGAATATTATCAATATTCACATGTTGGAAAATTCAAATGTCCAAATTGCAATTTTGGAGATAATGAAATTTACAAATTAGCAACAAATGTTGATTTAAAAAATAGATGTTTTGATATTGATGGAAACACTTACAAAATCAATGGAAACAGTATCTACTTAATATACAATTATACTGCTGTATATTCAGTTTGCAGTTTATATAATATTTCAAATGATGTGGTAAAAAAATCATTTTCAACATTTGCTTTAAACAACGGACGTTTAGAGGAAATCAAAATAAATGGTGTTCCAACTATAATAAATTTGGCCAAAAATCCAACTGGAAGTAATGTCAGTTTACGTATTCTAAATGAAGATGATTCAGAAAAAGATTTACTTTTTGTTTTAAATGATAATATTGCTGATGGGTTTGATGTTTCTTGGATATGGGATATAAATTTTAATAATTTAAATAATGTTTCCAGAATAGTTACTTCTGGAACTCGTGCTTATGACATTGCTATTAGAATTAAAACTAGTGGATTTCCTGTTGAAAAAATCGAACCATATTTGAATTTAGAAGAGGCTATAAAAGCTTTGTACAAAACTAATGTAAAAAAATATGTTATTGCTAATTATACTTCTTTACAACCTACTAGACATGAATTGAAAAAATTTGATGAAATCTGCCAAAATAATTTGGAAAATGTTTGTACTGATAATATTTCTTCTGATTTAAATGTTTCAGAAATGTCTCAACAAAAAAATGATAAAACAAATTCGGATAATTCAGATTGTCTTAAAATATTGTATCTATATCCTGATATGTTAGAACTTTATGGTGATTATGGAAATATACAAGTTTTAAAATATAGAATTGAATCACGTGGATATAAAGCAATTATAGATAGATATTCTATTGGTGATGCTGCACCAAATTTTAATGATTATGACATAGTTTTTGCTGGTGGTGGTGCTGATAATGAGCAAAGTATTTTAGCAAATGATTTAATAAAATATAAAGATAATATAAAAGAAGCTGTTAATAATGGTGTGTTTTTCTTACTTATTTGTGGAGCTTATCAGTTATTTGGTAAATATTATAAAGGAGTTGAAGGTAACATTATACCAGGTCTTGAAGTTTTTGATTATTATACTGTTGCTAATCCTGATAGAAAAAAAAGATGTATTGGAAATATTGTCATAGATGCTAATTTAAGTAGTTCTAATGATATTATAAAAACCAAAGTTATCGGATTTGAAAATCATGGTGGTCAAACTTTTGATATTTCTGCTTCTTTTGGAAATGTTTTGTTTGGAAATGGTAATAAGTTTGGAGACTCAGAAGAAGGATTCTTCCAAAATAATGTTATTGCAACTTATTTGCATGGTCCTTTGCTTTCTAAAAATCCAGAGCTTTGTGATTATATTATTAAATATTGTTTAGATAGAAGATATAATGAAAATGTTATTTTAGAGCCTTTAAATGATGAATTTGAAAATTTGTGTAGAGAACAATTATTAAAGAGATTCTTAGAAAAATAAAATTTTCTTTTGGTAATATATCTTTTTAGGATATATCTATTATAATGAAAAATAAAAAGCTATTAGTTTGAATTATACTGAATTCAAATTAATAGCTTTTTTATTTTCTATACTTTTATACATATTTTAATTTTTACACTTTTTCTACTATCTTTCCATTTTTCAAACTCTCTTTGACATCTAAAATTTTTTGATTTGAAGATCCTCTAAATCTAAGTTTTAAGTCTTTTTTTTCTTCTTCAAACTTACCATCAACAATAACATCAATATATTTTAATAATTCTCTTGTTATTTCACTTTTGGGAGCCATCTTTCCTATAATATCCTTTTCAAAATCAAAACCAGTATAACACCAGATATTTTTATCTGGGAACTTTTCTTTTATATCCTTAACTAATGGTAATAATCCTTCTTGATTTTTAGGTTCAAGAGGTTCTCCGCCAAGGAGTGAAAGACCTTCTATATAGTCATGGTCCATATATTCAATTATTTTCTGTTCTTCTTTTTCTGTAAATTTATTTCCATAATTAAAATCCCATGCACACTGATTAAAACATCCTTTGCAATGATGATTACATCCACTTACAAATAGTGAAACTCTAACACCTTCACCATTTGCAACATCTATTTTCTTTATATCTGCATAATTCATAATTTTCCTCTTTTTCAAACTAAAAGTTGTGATTGAGTGAAAGAGCTTTACATATGTAAAACTCTTTGCTTTATTTCTTTTGTTTTACCTGCATTCCAGAAATTTTCGCCTAAATATCCACATGTACGCCTTACAACATTCATTTTGTTATGGTCTTTGTTACCACAATTTGGACACTCCCACTCATTATTATCATTTATAATAATTTCTCCATCAAATCCACAAACTTGACAGTAATCTGATTTTGTATTAAATTCTGCATATTGAATATTGTCATATATATATTTCACTGCTGTTTCTAGTGCTATTAAATTGTGTTGCATATTTGGTATTTCTACATATGATATTGCTCCGCCTGATGAAATTTTTTGGAATTCACTCTCAAATGTTAGTTTTTCAAATGCGTCTATTTTTTCTCTTACATCTACATGGTATGAATTTGTATAATATCCTTTATCTGTTACGTCTTCTATTGTTCCGAATTTTTCTTTATCGATTCTAGCAAATTTATAACATAAGCTTTCTGCTGGTGTTCCATATAGTGCAAATCCTATATTTGTTTCTTTTTTCCATTTGTCTGTTGTTTCTCGTAAATGTTTCATTACTTTTAATGCAAATTCACGTCCTTCTGGAGTTGTGTGTGATACCCCTTTCATTAATTTTGTCATTTCATATATTCCTATATATCCTAATGACATTGTTGAATATCCACCATATAATAGTTTGTCTATTTTTTCTCCTTTTTGTAGTCTTGCTATTGCCCCATATTGCCAATGTATTGGACTTACATCTGATATTGTTCCTAATAATGCATAGTGTCTGCACATTAGTGCTTCTTTACATAGTTCTAGTCTTTCGTCTAATAGTTTCCAGAATTTTTCTTCGTTTCCTTCTGATATTATTGCTACTTGTGGTAAATTGATGCTTACTACTCCTTGATTGAATCTACCTTCAAATTTGTAATTTCCTTTTTCATCTTTCCAAGGTGATAAAAAGCTTCTACATCCCATTGGGCTGAATACATTTCCTTCATAGTTTTCACGCATTTTCTTTGCTGATATATAATCTGGATACATTCTTTTTGCTGAACATTTTACTGCTAATCTTGTTAAATAATCATATTTTCCACCTTTTAGGCAATTGTGCTCATCTAAAACATATACTAGTTTTGGAAATGCTGGTGTTACATATACTCCTGCTTCATTTTTTATTCCTTGAATTCTTTGTTTTAGAATTTCTTCAATTATCATTGCATTTTCTTTTATATATGGGTCATTTTCTTCTAAATGTAAAAATAGTGTTACAAAAGGTGTTTGTCCATTTGTTGTCATTAATGTATTTATTTGATATTGAATTGTTTGAACTCCTGATTCTAATTCATGTACTACTCTTGTTTCAACTAATTCTTCTATTGTACTTCCTGACAATTTTCCTTTGTATTTTTCTTCTATTTGTTTTTTATATTTATTATAGCTTTTTCTTAAATATTTTCCTAAATGTTTCATATCAACAGATAGTCCACCATATTGATTACTTGCTACTGCTGCAATTATCTGTGTCATTACTATACATGCAACTTGAAAGCTTTTTGGACTTTCTATTAATTTTCCATTCATTACTGTTCCTTTGTCTAACATATCTCCTATGTTTACTAAGCAACAATTAAATATTGGTTGAACAAAATAATCTGCATCATGGAAGTGTAATATTCCGTCTTGGTGTGCTTTTACTATTTTTTCTGGTAATAATAGTCTGTTTGTTAAATCTCTTGATACTTCTCCTGCTATGTAATCTCTTTGGGTTGATGCAAGCATTGTGTTTTTGTTTGAGTTTTCTTCTGCTAGCTCTTTGTTTTCATTTCTTATTAATCCTAAAATTGATTCATCTGTTGTATTTGATTTTCTTACTAATGCTCTATTATAACGATATACTATATATTCTTTTGCTAGTTTATGTTTTCCCATATCCATTAGTTTTTCTTCTATTATGTCTTGAATATCTTCAACCAATACTCTCTTTTTTCCTAGTCCTTCTATATATTCAATTATATCTTTTATTTCTTCTTTTGTTGCCTTTTCTTTTCCTGTTACATCTCTATTTGCTTTTTCTATTGCTACTGCTATTTTTTGTCTATCATAGTCTACTATTCTTCCATCTCTTTTGATTATCTTCATTTTAAATTCAGTCCCTTCAATTCATTATCACTATTTAAAATTTTTTAAATTTTCGACATTTTTTACATTTTTATTATATATCAATGTTCTTTATTTTCTGTTGCATATATCACAATTTTTTAAATACTTTTTATATTTGGCTTTTTTCTAGGGATTTAAAAATATTACATTTTTATTACAATAATTTTGTTGCAATTGCAACTATTCTATTGTATAATATTAGACAATAGCATGAGATTTTTTTACTTTCATGCATTGTATGAGGTGAGTACAATGGAATATATTAGAGATATAGAATCATTTTTAAAAGATTTTTCTTGTAATTGCAAAAGCGTTCAGAAAAAATCTTTCAAAAAAAATCAAACAATAACTACATATATACAAAAAAGAAATCAAATTTGTATTATTTTGAATGGTGAAGCTGACCTTGTTAGATATGACTTAAATGGTGATAAAACTATTATTGAACATTTTACAAAAAATGATATTTTTGGTGAGGCTTTATATATTGTTACTACTAATAATGAGCTTTCTGTTGAAGCTAAAAAAAGTTGTGATGTTTTGTTTTTTAATTATGATAATATTTATCAAAAATGTTCTCATAATTGTAAATTTCATCAAATTTTAACTGAAAATTTTTCTAATTTAATTTTAAATAAAGTTATGGACTTGAATACAAGAGTTGAAATCTTGACAAAACGTTCTATTCGTGAAAAGCTTCATGGCTATTTTAATATTTTGTCTACTAGAAGTTTGAGTAAGACTTTTTCTCTTCCTTTTTCTTTGACTGATTTAGCTGATTATTTGAGTGTCGATAGAAGTGCTATGATGCGTGAAATTAAGGCTTTAAAGGATGAGGGCTTTATTAAAAAGTCTGGTAATAAAATTACTCTTTTGTATAAATAAGTTTATTTTCTTAATGAACATTCTTATTTAATAAAAAGTACAAATATATTGTAAAGTTAGATTATACAACTAATTTGTACTTTTTTATCTCTTTTATATTAATATTTTTTTGTTTTATTTTGGGCTATTTTTTCTATCTCTTCTTTATTTACTCCTGTAATTTTTTGAATCATGTCTACACTGAATTTTTCTTTTATCATCTTTGTCACAATTTTTATTTTTTCTTTTAGTTCTCCCTGTTTTTCTCCTTCTTTCTTACCTTCTTTTTTGCCAATTTCTATATACA
>FR901897.1 GCA_000438255.1 Clostridium sp. CAG:389 | reverse complement strand
AAAGGTTCGATTTTCAAAAACATATAGGTCAACAACGTCACCAAAAAAGTATTACCAACTAGTAACGCCTTTAAAATAAAATTTAATAAAAAAACAACATAAAAAATTGAAAAAAAAGTCATTTTATGATATAACACGAAAGAACGATATATAAAATAAAAGCAAAAGAAAAATAAGGAGGAAATATGTATAAAATAGTAGCAGTAGATTTAGACGGAACAATGCTAAATAAATATGGAATAGTAACAGAAGAAACAAAACAAACAATAAAACAAACAATAGAAAAAGGAACAGATGTAATAATAGCATCAGGAAGACCAATAGATTCAATAAAAACAATAGCAAAAGAAATTGGTTCAAACAATTATTTTATTGCAGGAAATGGTTCTTTAATATATGATATCAAAAATGACAAAATAATATACGAAAAATTTTTAAGTAAGCAAAAAATATTAGAAATAGCAAAAATATGTGAAGAAAACAGTATATCTTACAACATTTATACAGAAGACACAATTATTGCAAAACAATTAAAATATAACGTTTTATATTATTATAAAGAAAATCTAAAAAAAGAAGAAAAAAACAAAACAAGCATAACATTAGTTGAGAATATCATTGACTACATAAAAAATTCAGAAAATAATAAATATTTAAAGATAACCATTTGTGATGAAACAAAATCAATTTTTAATTCAGTTATAAGAAAATTGAAAACAGTTTCAGATATAGACATTTTAGATGTAAGTCATATGTCAAGAAAAGTAATAAAACAAGGAACAGAAGACATCAACATTGAATATTTTTACACAGAAATATCACTAAGTGATGTTGATAAATGGACTGCAATAGAATATTTAATAAATCAATTGAATATAAAAAAAGAAGAAGTTGTTGCAATACGGAGATAATATGAATGATAAACTTATGATAGAAAATGCTGGACTTGGTATTGCAATGGGAGAAAGTACACCAAAAGTTATAGAAATAGCAGATTATGTTACAGATGATAATAATAATGAAGGTGTAAAAAAAGCACTTGAAAAAATCAACAATAAAGAAATTTAAAAAATAAAAAATAAGTAAATATAATGCACAAAAAATTCATATTTGAACAATATTACAGAAATATTACAATAATATGAATTTTATATTACAGTACAGCGTTTTTGTTGATTTAGACATTAATTTGATGTAAAATGTAATAGAGGTAAAAAATAAGAAAAAATAAGGAGGAATTTGTCATGGCAACAAATCCAATGCAAAGAAAAGCAAGAAATTCATTTTTATTAGGTATGGTAATTACTTTAATATTAACAGGAGCTGTAATAGCGTTTTTAATTTTACAATTAAAAAATTATAGAGAAAAAGAAGCTAATGAACAAGCAAATAGTGTAAAAGTTTGGGTATTATCTCAAAATGTTATATCAGGTCAAGTAATAACAACAGATATGTTAACACAACAAGTAACAAATAAAAACTTGGTACCAAGTAATGCGATAGGAGATATGTCAATACTTTCAAATTATGCTTTAACAGATAAAGAAGGAAATGAAGTTACAACAGAATATAAAAATAATGTTGCAACATTAAAAATAACAAAAGACGGAACTAAATATGAAATCCAAACAGAAGATGGTACAGGAAGTTACTATATTGAAAAAAATGGTAATAAAGAATATATTGAACTTTCAGAATCTCCAATAATTGCAAAAGTAAATATGAATAAAAACTCTATAATAACAATAGATATGGTTTCAAAATCAGATGAGAAAACAACAAATGATTTAAGAAAAGTTGAATATAATGTGTTAGTACTTCCATCACAATTAGAAACAGGCGAATATATAGATGTTAGACTATCATTACCAACTGGACAAGATTATATAGTTGTATCAAAGAAACAAGTAGAAATTCCACAAATTAACGGTGTGGATTCAGAAGATACAATTTGGCTAAAATTAACAGAGGATGAAATTATAACTATGAATAGTGCAATAGTTGATACATTTAGAACAATTGGAGCAACACTAAGAGTTGTAACATATACAGAAGCAGGAATACAAGATGCAGCAACACCTACATATGTACCAACAGGAGAAGTAATGCAATTAATAAACTCTAACCCTAATATAGTACAACAAGCTAAACAAGAATTAGTTCAAAGATATATGACAGATCAAGAGAGAGTAAGAGGAAATATAAATTCTAACATAAGCAGTAGTGGAGAAGATGGAAAAGAAAATCTAAAAACAAAAATTGAAGAAAGTGTAACAAATTCAAAAGAAAATAGAAAGAAATACTTAGAATCATTAGGTGGAGAGTATTAAAAGATAAAAAATTGGAAGGAGAAAGTTATATATGAAAATAATAGGATTTATAGGGGCATATGATAAAACAGATTTACTATTAAATATCGCAAAGGTATTAATAACTATGAATAACAGAGTTTTACTTGTAGATTCAACAATAAATCAAAAAGCTAAATATGTTGTTCCAGCAATAAATCCTACTGTATCATATATAACTTCTTTTGAAGATATAGATGTTGCAGTTGGATTTAATGACATAAATGAAATACAAAAATATTCAGGTACAATGAATGAAGTACCATATGATATATTATTAGTTGATTGTGACAGTATAGAAAGAATACAAAAATTTCAACTTGAAAAAGCAAGTAAAAATTATTTTATCACATCATTTGATTTATATTCACTAAAAAAAGGATTGGAAATATTAAGCAATATAGATAATCAAATGAATCTAACAAAAGTATTATTTACAAAAGAAATGCTAAAAGAGGATGATGAATATTTAAATTATCTTTCTCTTGGATACAAAATTAATTGGAATGATGAAAGAATATATTTTCCAATAGAAAATGGAGATTTGACTGTAATAGCTGAAAATCAAAGATTACAAAAAATAAGATTTAGAAAATTAAGTGTACAGTATAAAGATAGTATAGCTTTTATGGTGCAACAAATATTAGAAGAAAAAAGTGATTCAAACATAAGAAAAGCTATAAAAAATATAGAAAAGGGAGCATAATATGTCATCAGTAATAACTTTTATTAATAATTTAGATGAAGAATCAGGGAAAACAATGTCATTAGTTGCAATTGCAACATATATGGCAATAAATTATAATGAAAAAATATTAGTAATATCAACGACAAATAAAGAAGATAAAATAAAATCATGCTATTTTGAAGAACAACAAGTTAAAAAATTAAGATTAGGATTATTTGGAGATAAAACATCAACAATAGATACTGAAAGTGGAATTGAAGGAATTGCTAAAATGGTTAGAAGCAATAAATTAACACCAGAGGTAATCACAAATTACACAAGAGTTGTTTTTAAAGATAGACTTGAAATTATTTTAGGATATCAACCAAAAGAAGAAAAACAAGCAGATATTGATGTTACAGAAATAGATGAAGAATATCCGAATTTAATAAGTATTGCAAAAATGTATTATGATAGAATATTAGTAGATTTAGACAATAATTTAAGTGAAGAATTAAGACAAAGAATAGTTGACCATTCTGATTTAGTTATTGTTAATACAAGTCAAAACTTAAATAGTATAAAAAAATTAAAAACAAAAAAAGAAAATAGCCCATTATTGCAATCATCAAAAACACTAATATTAGTTGGAAGATATGATAAATTTTCAACATATAATGCAAAAAATATAACAAGGTTTTTAGGAGAAAAAAATCAAGTCTTAACAATACCATATAACACACTTTTATTTGAAGCATCAAATGAAGCAGGAGTTCCTGATTTATTTTTAAGACTAAAAAGAATTTCAGATATAGATGATAGAAATGCAATTTTTATGCAAGAAGTAAAAAGAGCAACAGAAAATATTATATATAGACTACAAGAACTACAAGCAATACTATAAAAACAATCCAAGATTTGAAATTGATGAACGAATACCCCAAGATTTGGCAGACAAAATTTTGAAAAAATTTTGGATAACGATGAACGAATCACCCAAGATTTGGCAGACGAAATTTTGAAAAAATTTCGGATGACGATGAGCGAGCGAAGCGAGAGAAAGGAAGAAAATCAAATGACAATTGCAAATATACTTTTAACTCTAGTTGTTTTAGTTGCAGCAGGCACAGCAGTATTTTATTTCATAAAAAAGAAAAAAGAAGCCCCAACAGAAACAAAAATGGATGTAGATGATAAAACATACACACTTGAAAAAATGCGTGAATTTGTAAAAAGAAGACTAGACGAAATCACAAAAGTAAACCTATATGATATTGGTTTATCAGAAGAAGAGTTAAAAAGAAGAAAAAATAAAAAATACGAATTAAAGAAAGCCTTAAAAGGCTGTACATATGGTGATGTAAACGATAAAAAATATGTAAAAGAATTAATATTTGATTTGCTTTCAAAAGAATATGGAGTAAATGAAGCAAACATATCAAAAGCAATACCATTTGATATTCCATCATTGCTAACACCACAAGACAAATTTGATATATTAATATACATGTACAAAAAAGACTTTGGATATGAAGCATTAACTGAAATGATAAAAAAATACAAATTAGCAGAACTAAAATATGTTGAAGGAGAGACAAAACCATCATATGTAATAACATCACAAGAAATAGAAAACATATTTGAACAAGAAAATTTACAACTAAACTTTACAGACAAATTATCAATAGTTGTACAAAGAATATATCAACACTATAAAGGATATAGCAGTATTGATGAAGTAAGAGACATGAACATAGATGGTATATCTGGTGGTGTATCAGGACTTCCAGAGAGCTTTTTAAGTCAAGTAGCACAAACATCAGATGCAGACTACTTAACACAAGTATCAGAACACAAAGTACCAAGAGCATGTGACAGTATTTGGATATTCTTCCAAGGTAAATCAATACGTTTAGCATTTTTAAGCTTTGGAACAGAAGCAGAACTAAAAAGAGTATGTCAAAATATTTATAAATACAATAACCCAGGGCAATTATCAGACACAAATGGTTATAAAATCAACGAAATGAAAGATGGTTCTCGTGTAGTTGTTGTAAGACCAAGTTTCTCTGAAACATGGGCATTCTTCGTAAGAAAGTTCGACGTTAAACGTTCAACATTGGAACAATGGTTTAAAGGAGAACCAGGATGTGAAGATTCAATAGAATTACTAAAATACTTAGTAAAAGGAGCCAGAATTATATCAATAACTGGTGAACAAGGTTGTGGTAAAACAACAATGCTTATGGGTATGATAGAAAACATATATGAAACAATGAACATAAGGGTTCAAGAAACAGCATTCGAGTTACATTTAAGAAAAATATACCCAACAAGAAACATTTTAACATTCCGTGAAACAGACACAATATCTGGACAAGAAGGTCTAGACGTTCAAAAGAAAACTGACGGTTCTGTTAATATCATAGGTGAGGTTGCAACAGACCCCGTAGCATCTTGGATGATACAAGCAGCACAGGTTGCATCTAAGTTTACATTATTTACACACCATGCTAAAACATTTCCAAACTTAGTAACAGCATTAAGAAACTCAATGTTAAGAACAGGAGTATTCAAAAACGAAAAAACAGCAGAAGAACAAGTTGTACAAGTTTTAAACTTTGATATACATTTAAAGAAAGATTTTAGAGGAAAAAGATATGTAGAAAGAATCACAGAATGTATACCAATAGAAGACAAAAATGAATACACATTTGACCATAGAAAAGAAAAAACATTAGAAGGAAAATTTGATAAATTTTTCGATAATGCAACACATTATTTTGAAAAAGTAACAGATAAACAATTATACACATATAGAAATATACTTGAATATGTTGATGGAGAATATTTAATAACAAATCCAATAACAGATGAGAACTTACGTGGTATGAGAGAAAATATGGATGATTCAGATTTGGAACAATTTGATAATTTTGTAGAAAAACACTGGAAGAAATCTATAAAAACAGAAAATGTAGAAGAGAAAAGCATGCCAGAAGTAAAAAGAAGAGGAAGAAAACCAAAAGCAGATAAACAAACAGTATAAAACAAAATAGCAACAAACAGGAGGTGAAATACAAGTGTCAAACCAAACAATTTATATAGTAATGGGAATTTCAGTTGCACTAATTGTTGTAATAGGAATTGTATATTACATTATGTCTAAAAAAATGCAGAAATCAGAATATAAACAAATACAAAAACTTCAAAAAGGAACAAAAACTAGTACTTTTTCAGCAGAAGTAATATATCAAAAATTGTATTTAATTTATTCTAGAACACCATTTATAAAAAGATATATATTAAAATTAAGAAGAAGACTAGAAATCTTAAATATAGATGATGAATACATAACAAGAAGAGATTCTGCAAAAATAATGACAAAAGCACTTGTAGTATTGATACCGCTTATAATTTTAACAATATTAATGACAAAAAGTAACTACTTATTAATGTTCATATTATTAATGTTTGAAATATTTATGATAGACATACTAATAGAAGGATCAGTTGATAAAAAAGATGATGAACTATTAGTACAACAAATAGATTTCTTTTCTGAAATAAGGCATGCATACCATGAATTCAACATGGTAGAAGAAGCAATATATCAAGTATCGCAAGATGATGAAAAAGAAGTTTCAAGACAAGGTGAAAAAATATATGAAATATTAATATCAGATGATCCTGAAACAGAACTAGAAAAATATTATGATGTAGCACCAAATAACTTCTTAAAAGAATTTGCAGGACTATCATATTTAACAAAAGAATTTGGTGATAGAAAAGTAGATGGAGCATCACTATATTTAAAAAATGTTGATAACATAACACAAGAAATGCAAATAGAAATACTAAAAAGAGATAAACTAAACTATGTATTTAGAAGTTTATCATTCATATCAATAGCACCAGTATTATTACTAGAACCATTAAAAAGTTGGGCAGTATCAAACTTCTCATTCGTAAAGAACTGGTATTATGGAAAATCAGGAATGATAGTTCAAATATTAATATTAATAATAACATTCGTATCATACATATTAGTTAGAAAATTAAAAGACAATGGTTCTGTAAGTATGGATACTAAAAATACAGAGAACCCTTGGCAAGCAAAGGTATACAAAAACAAGATAGGTAAAAAAATAGTAGACCTATTTTTACCAAAAAAAGGAACAAAAGAATATAAAAAAGTAAGTGATTTATTAAAAGATGCAGCATCACCACTAAAAATGGAATGGGTATATATAAACAGAATATGTATTGCGATAGTAACATTTATAGCATCAATATTTATGTTTATGTATTTACACCAAGTTGCAATAGATTATGAATATACACAACCGACAACAGATTATAATATGCTGTCAGGGATGACAGCAAAAGATGAAAAAAAGGCAATGGAATTAACAGAACAAGATAATATATATTTGGACATGTTCAGAGGAAAATTAAATACAACAACAAAAGATATAGAAAAAGCCTTAAAAATATCAAAATACTATAAAGATTCAACATCAGAAGAAATAACAACAGCAGCAAAAAGAATATATGATAAATTACAAGTTGTAAATAGTGAGTATTTAAAATGGTTCGAAATTCTACTAGCATGTGCATTTGCAATTTTAGGATATATGGCACAAATATGGATATTAATGTTCCAAGCTAAAATGAGACAATTAGAAATGGAAGATGAAGTAATGCAATTCCAGACAATCATTCTTATGTTAATGAGAATCGAGAGGGTGAATGTAGAAATAATCCTAGAATGGCTTGAAAGATATTCAAATATATTCAAAAGTCAAATAACAAGATGTGTTAATGACTATGAAGCAGGTGCATGGGAAGCATTAGAAAACTTAAAAAATGATATATCTTATTTACCAATGATAAGAATAGTTGAAAGTATGCAAGCAGCAGTTGAAAAAATACCAATAAAAGACGCATTTGATGAATTAGATTCAGAAAGAGAATATTACAGAGAAAAGAGAAAAGAATCAAATGATAGATTAATAAAAAGAAAAGGTATGATAGGAAAAGTAATAGGATTTGCACCAATGGTATGTATGTTTGTAGGATATCTAATTATACCACTAGTATTTATAGGACTTACAAGTATGTCTTCTACATTTAGTAGCATGTCAGCAACAACATATTAGGAAAGGGAAAAGTTAAGTATGGAAAATGCATCAAAAGCATTAACAATGGCAGGTGGAATTTTAATTGCATTGTTAATAATAGGAGCATTAATATTAATGGTAAACCAAATAGGGGACTATGAAAAAGGTCAAAATAATAATGACAAAAATTCTGAATTAGCTAGTTTTAATAAAACATTTGAAAAATATGCTGATGATAAAGGAATTAAAGGAGTAGATATAGTATCATTAATAAATAAAATATTAGATTATAACCAAATAGAAAAAGATGGTGGAATAAAAAATTCTGTAAATTATGATATAAAAATGTCAATAACAATTTCAGGATTAAAAGCATTTAACAAAAAATATGCTTATGATAAACAAAATGATAATGACTCACTTTTTCCTAATAGTATTGGTGATAGTTGGACATTTGGAGCAAACTCAACAAAT
The DNA here is from genome assembly GCA_000438255.1 of Clostridium sp. CAG:389. Classification (GTDB taxonomy): domain Bacteria; phylum Bacillota; class Clostridia; order TANB77; family CAG-508; genus CAG-269. Next base: position 5,241 of record FR901897.1, on the reverse strand, counting down.
AATAAAACAACAAATGGTTTAAAACAATTATTAGATGAATTTAGTAGAACAGAAAGCAATATAGGAATAGAACAAATGAAAAAATTATCATCAATATATGATCCAAGTAAATCTGAAAGTACAAATAAAGCTAGCATAAAAGAAAAATTATTAGAAATAAATTCAAACGAATATAAAAATTGGAATGGAACAACAACACCAACTCTAAATGCAATTAAAAAATATAGACAATATTCAGAATTTAAAACTTCTACATTTATTGCAAAAGATTCAGAATATGAAGATGGACAAATAAAAAATATGTATTTTGAATTTTCTAAGTAAGGAGTAAAAAATGGAAAACGCATCAAAAGCATTAATAATGGCGGGTGGAATTTTAGTAGGAATATTAGTAATATCATTAGCTGTATACTTATTTGCAGATTTTAGTAGAACAGCAGCAGATATTAACTCACAAAATGAACAACAAAGAATAGTAGAATTTAATTCCAAATTTACTACATATGATACATATAAAGATAAAGATGGAAACTGGCAAATTACAATATATGATATAATATCACTTGCAGGATATGCAAAAGAAAATAATGACTATTATTCAGAATCACCTGATGAACAAATAAGTGTAAATATTCAAAGTTCACCGAAAACAAACAATGTACAAGAACATTTAAATGAATATACTAAAATAATTTCAAATTATGCTTACACTGCAAATGGAAATTTAAAAAAGTTCAGTTGTGAATCAATTGAATATAATTCAAATGGAAAAGTAAAGGCAATAAATTTTAAAACAATTAGCTAAAAAGTGTTGAAAAAAAAATAGGCAAATGCTATAATATTTAAGGAAGAAATCATGAAAAAAATTATAATATTTTTTGTAATTATATTAATAATAATATCTTCAATTTCATATATATATTTAAATTATAAATCAGATTATAATATGGCAAAAAAAGCTAACTTACAATTTGAAAAATATTTAAATAAAGAAGTATATGGAACAGATATTGCAACAGCAATAAATAAAGCTATTGATAATAATACAAAAAATGAAATAGAAAAAAACAATAAAGGAATTTATTTAAACAATAATAAAAATTCTATTAATATAGAAATAAAAATGTCAGATAATGACTCAATATATCAAATGGAAACAATCTATAATAATGGAATACAGAACTTTATAAATTATTATGGGAATATAAAATTTAAATGTACAAATTTAGAATACCATAAATCAACCAATAAAGTTAAATATCTACTATTTGAACAAGTATAATAACAAAAAGTTTTTAACCTTACTAATTTTAGATTAGTAATTTATAAATAAATATATACAAAAAACGAAGGAGGAAACAAACATGGAGAATGCATCAAAAGCATTAATTATAGCAGGAGCTATATTACTATCAATTTTATTAATTACATTAGGAATATTTATATTCCAGCAAGCACAAAGTACTATACAAAATAGTGGTATGTCACAAGCAGAAATAAACACATTTAACAGTCAATTTTCTAAATATGAGGGAACAAAAAAAGGTTCAGAAGTAAAAAGCATGATACAAGAAATTAATGTAAATAATGCACAAGATGAATCAGGAGAACACCAAATAACAGTTACAGGTGTAGTAACAGCTACAACAGCAGGTTCTGCTGGTGGATCATCAGCAAAGAAAAACCAATATCTTACAAGCAAAATAGTAAATACAAAAACATATGAGATAGAAATAACAGGTTATGAAAATAATGGTAGAATTTCAGATATCAAAATAACAGCAAAATAATTGTATAAATTAAAGGAGGAATAATAATGGAAAACGCAGCAGACGCATTAAAAATGGCAGGAGCCGTATTGTTATTTGTGTTAGCACTTTCTGTTATTATTTTTTCTTTTGGACAAGTCAGAGAGACAGCTGATACAATATTAGATTATAAAGATAGAGAAACATCATATATAGATGGAAACAATTATTATACAACAACAGGAACAGAAAGACAAGTTGGTTTAGAAACAATAATACCTTCTATTTATAGAGCATACATTGAAGAATATAAAATAGTATTTGATGGACTAAAAGAACCAATATATAAAATAAAAATAAATGGTGAGTGGGTTGATAAATATACATTAGACTTGGAAACCGCTCAAAATAAGATATATAGCAATGTTTCATTTGGAGCAGGAAGAACACCAGAAGAATTTATAAAAGGAATTTTATATGGAGAATTTGAAGGTGGACAAACAGCCTTTGAAAAAAAATATAATATAAAATTAGCAGGAGACAGCTTATATTCTAGATTAAGCAAAGCAAGTATGATTAAAGAATATTTAGGAGTATATTATCAAAATGACGATGAAAATATACCAGATGTAAACAAAAACGAAAAAAGAATTATAACATATAAAATAACATATTAATAAATAATTGAAAAAAATTTTTAACTATGCTATAATTAAGAAGAAATTATTATAGGAGGAAAAACCAATGAATAGTGATATTTTAATAACAATAGTTGTAATAGTATTAGCAGCACTTTTAATCGTTGTATTGCCGGTAATGACTATGGCAGATAGATTTGACACTACTTCACAAGCAGAAGTAGAAGCAATAGTTTCTAACTTTGTAGAAGAAGCAAGAACAAAAAAAGTAGTAACACAAGAAGGATATGCACAATTTAAAGAAAACTTAGGCTCATTAGGATATACTTTTGATGTCAATGTAGAATTAAAATCAATAGATGAAAACCCAGGTAAAAAAACATTACAAACAACAAAAGATAAAATAGGTGAAAATGGATATGTATCTGCATATACTACACAATTTGAAGAACAATTAGAAAAATCAGGAAAAATAAAACTAAATACAGGAGATATGATATTAGTTAGTGTAGTTAATGCCAATCCAACATTTGCACAACAATTAAAAAGCTTTGCATATAAAATTACAGGAAATGACTCAGCTACAATTATCGCATCAAAAGCAGGAATGGTGCAATAAGGAGGATAAATAATGGATGATATACTACTATCAATAACGGGAATAGTTGTTGCTGCAATTTTGATGTTTATATTTCCATTAATGGTTATGGCAGACAGAACTGATGACGTTTCTCAATTAACAGTAGAAATAGCCACAACAGAATTTGTTGACAATATTAGAACATCTGGTAAAATTACACCAGAAGAATATGGAACGTTTTTAAATAATCTAGGCTCAACAGGAAACACATATAATGTTGAGATGGAAGTAAAAGTCTTAGACGAAAATCCACAAAGAAAATCAATTCAACAAAATTCCGAAGAAGAAAATAATGTATATTATTCAATTTATAACTCTCAAGTAGAAGCAACTTTAAGTAATAATAATACATATTATTTAAAAGAGGGAGACATTGTAACTGTAAGTGCTAAAAATACAAATCAAACTATTGCGCAACAATTAAAAAATTTCTTTTATACAGTTGTAGGAAAAAATGTATACACAATATCATCATCACATGGAGGTATTGTAGTAGCAACAGGAAGATAAAACTAAATATCTAAAACAGTAGCTTGTAATAAAAAATTACAAGCTATTTTAGAAAAGGAAGAAAATTATGAAAATACAAAGTTTAGCAGTCATATTTATTATAATAATATTACCAATATCATTAGTATTAGCATCATATACACAAAATAGAGTACAAACACTTAGAATGCAAACAAGTTATGACTCAAAATTAAATGATGCAACACATGATGCATTAAAAGCATATCAATTAAACAGTTTTTCAAGTGATACAGCATCATATACGAATTCAAAAATAAGAGATATAAAAGCATCTGTAAACACATTTTTTACATCAATGGCTACTAATTTTGGTACACTAGGTTATACTAAAGATACATTACAAAATTATGTACCAGCAATAGTATATACTATGTATGATGGATATTATATATATTCACCATATACAAATACATGGTGGACAGATGACGCTAACTCAGATATCCAAGACCAAATATCACAACAAATACCAACTCAAAATACATATGGTAATGATGAAAACTTATATGGATTAAAACCATATATTTATTATAGTTGTAGGTATAAAAAAGGAAGTTCATTAGATGTAGTAATAACATATTCATTAGATAATTATGTACAAATTCAAGGATTAGTTGATGGAAAAGCAGTTAATAAATATGGATATCTATTAAGTGATGTATCAGTAAATGGAGAAAATGTAACATATAAAGGAATAAATATTACATCAGAACACTTAAAGGAAAATGTATATGTTGATGGAACAGTAAAAGAATTATCATATATTAAACTTGGAGGAACAAAATATTATACTGACGGAAGTAGTGTATTTTCTATTTTAAATGGAAAATCAGCAAAAGGTCAAACTGTAACAATTGAAGATATAACTAACAATCAAAATGCTAAAAAATATTATAAAGAAGCAAAAGAATTACAAGATTTTATTACAAACAGTGGATTAAGTGGATTAACTACAAGTGATGCAGTTAAATCAAATAATGAAGAAGATTACACAAATATTGGAAAGATATTTGATTTTAATAATATAGAAAGTGAAACTTCAAATTTTAATTCACATAGAATTGAAGTTATAAAACATTCAATAGAAAGAAATCTATCTGTCGCAATTTCTAATTTTAATAATTATTCAGGAGTATTAACAGATTTCAAAATGCCAAAATTAAAAGAAGATGATTGGGATAAAATTATGGATAATGTGTCTATTATAAGCTTTTTCCAAGGAGCTAATATAGGAGGAAAAATATATAATGGATATTCAATTATAACAAATACTGAAAATGAAGATGTTGTAATGGGAGATTCAATTTACTTGAAAGATAGTAATAATATTTGCCATAGATTTACAGAGGATTTTGTTACAACTGGTGTAAATACAGCAAATTCAATTGGAATTTTAAATGTGAATACTGAAAAAAGGTCAGCAGAAGAAGAAAATGGACAAAAATTATATTATTATCCTGTAAATTGTGAATTATCATATGATTCTATAATTACACAAAATAAAATAAAAAAATCTGATAGTCAATCATTACAAGATTACATTTCGACTTTAAGTAATGATTTACAGTCTAAATATTATACAGCGCTTGCAAGAGAAAGATATGGATTATATAGAGGAAGAAACGTAATAAATTAAAAATTATTATAGTTCAGTAAGAGTTTCTTGTGTAGTATAGTTACCTATATA
>FR901896.1 GCA_000438255.1 Clostridium sp. CAG:389 | reverse complement strand
CACATTTTTATATAATATTTTCTATTTTTTATTCCAATCAACCTGTTCAAACTTTCAAAACATAAGATATGAGGGGTAGACGTCCTAGCCAAATCATCCTTTTAATGAATAACAAAAAAGACAGGATTTAAGTCCCGTCTCTTAATCTCTATTTCTTTATATCTAATATTTTATATTTCATTATTCCTGCTGGTGCATTTACTTCAACTGTTTGTTTCTTTTTAGCACCTAATAAAGCAGCTCCTAATGGTGATTCATTAGAGATTTTATTTTCGGCCAAATTAACTTCTGTTGAACCAACAATTGTATATTCTATTTCTTCGTCAAATTCAACATCTAATACTTTTACAGTATTACCAATTTGAACTGTATCTGTATCAATTTCTTTTTCATCAATTATTTTAGCATGTCTTAATTTATTTTCTAACTCAGCTATTTTAACTTCATTTTCAGCTTGTGCATTTTTAGCCTCATCATATTCTGAATTTTCTGATAAATCTCCAAAACCTAATGCTACTTTTATTCTCTCTGCTATTTCTGTTCTTTTTTCAGTTTTTAAATAATTTAATTCTTTATCTAAATTATCATACCCCTCTTGTGTAAGGATTACCTCTTTTTCTTCCATTTTCACAACCTCCATTACATTGTTTGTTATTCATTAAGTCCTATATTGTAAATAAATATAGGACTTTTAAAACTTATATTATATTAAGTCAGTTTTCCCATTTTGTCAAGCGATTTTTTACAAAATTTCTAATCTTTAAACAATTCTTTTCCATCTTTCAAATATTCATACCCAGAAAACACTGTTGCTATTACAGATATTAATAAACAAATTGAAGTAATAGCATTAAATATTATACTACCTTGATTCATATAAATCATCCAACTGCTTTCCATCGCTACTTTAATATCTGTTGTAGCTCTTGTAAAATCAAAGAAATTAAATTTATCTATAAATAAAAGTATTATTGCTATCATTTGTGTTACTGTCTTTAATTTGCCCCAAATTGATGCTGCAATTACTTTTCCACCTTTTTCTACTGCTATTAATCTATATCCTGAAACGATAAATTCTCTTGCTAATACAATAGAAGGTATCCAAGCTGGTATTTTATCCATTTCAACCAGCATAACCATTGCTGTTAAAACTAAAATTTTGTCTGCCAATGGGTCTAAAAATTTTCCAAATGTTGTTACTTGATTTCTACTTCTTGCTATATATCCATCTAATTTATCTGTAATTGATGCTATTATGAATATTAAATCAATAATTAAATATGAAATTGGTATTCCTAATACATCACCTTGAATTCCTAAGAATGGAATTATTACCATTATTGGAACAAGTATTATTCTAAAAATTGTCAATTTATTTGCTAAATTCATTTTCCCAAAACCTTTCTATTTATTTCAACATTTCTATTGCTTTTTGTAATTGAGTGTCTTCACTTTCTTTAATACTTAAAGAATTTTGAACACTTTCAGGTAGTTCTACTTTTTCATCAGGTTCTATTCCAACTTTATGTATTTTATTTCTATTTGGTGTTTGATATTCTTCTATTGTTATTTTTATTCCACTTCCATCATTAAGTTTCAAAATTTGTTGAATTACACCTTTTCCATATGTTGTAGTTCCTACTGTCTTTGCTTTTCCTAAATCTTTTAATGCTCCTGCTAATATTTCTGATGCACTTGCTGTATTTTCATTTGTTAATATTATTATTGGCATATTTATTATAGCATCATTTTTAGATTTTCTTACTGTTTCTTTATTGTTTTTGTCTACTTCATATAATAAAACAGAATCTTTATCTGTCATATAATCAGCTATTTCTAGTGCTTGGTCTACTATTCCACCACCATTATTTCTTAAATCTATTATTAATGATTTTATGTTTTGTTTAGCTAATTCTTCATATTTTGCTTTAAAATCTTCTGCTGTTGTTTCATCAAATGATGTAAATTGAATATAGCCTATGTTATTTGAAATAACTTTTCCTTCAACTTGATTTACTTTTACTTTTTCTCTTGTTATTTCATATTTAATTGTTTCTACTCCTCTTAATATTTCAACAACAACTTTTGTTCCTGCTTCTCCTTTGATATTATTAGAAGCTACTGTCATATCACTTGCTTTATACTCAACTCCATCAACTGAAACTATAAGGTCTCCTGCTTGTATTCCAACTTTTTCCGCTGGACCACCTTTAATTGTTGATAATACTTGTATTTTATCATATTGAGTGTTTTTTATCATGTATATACCTATTCCTACAAAATTTCCCATTGTATCATCTAAATAAGTATCCATATCTTCTTTTGAGATATATTCTGTATATGGGTCTCCTAATCCTTCAATATATCCTTTTATAGCACCTTCTTCTAATTTTTCGTCATCAACATCACCTAAGAAATATTTATCTATTATCTCTCTATATTTAGTTAATTTACTTGAAATGTCTTTGTTTGTATTATTTGCACTTACTAATACTGGATTTTCTACAAAATATGTATATAGTGATATTGATGTAATCATAAATGTTATAAAAACTGATAGTGCTACAATCATTAACATTTTATATACTTTATATTTTTTATTTTCTTCCATATTTTTCCTACACCTTTCATAAATTTTGAGCGGAAATAATATAACTCCGCTCTTTAATTGTAAAATAATAAATTATAAGTTTTTAAAACAAATCCCTTTTATTATAAAATATTATAAATTTTACATTTTATGTATGATATTACATATAATTTGCCGGATTTACTCTTGAATCTTGTCCATATCCTGTTGCATATCCATTATAACTATATGGAGATGTTCTCACTTCAAAATGTAGATGTGGTCCAGAAGAATTTCCAGTACTTCCACTAAGCATTATTTGTTGACCTTTGCTTACAGTTTGTCCAGGTGATACACAAATTGAACCATATGTACCATGTGCATAGTATGATTGTAATCCATTAGCATGTCTTATTACAACATAAGTTCCATAACTTCCTGATAAATTAGCAGTAGACATTACCACACCTGCTGCTGCTGCATATACTGGTGAACCTGATGATACTGCATAATCTATTGCTCCATGAAATTTACCACTTGAATAATAGCCATTTGTTGATATTGAACCACCACTTACAGGTCTCATAAAATATCCTGAACCAGTTGATGTTGAATTACCACCATTATTACTATTATTATTGTTTTTACTTTCTTCTTGTCTTCTTAATTCTTCCAATTGTTTTTGATATTTGGCTTCTGCTGCCTTAATTTCACTAGCTATTTTAGCATTTGCTTGTTTTAGTTCTTGAATTTCTTGCTCCAACTCTTTTTCTTGATCTGATAATTGTGAAACATATTTACTTTTTTCAGATTTTGCTGTTTTTAGTTCAGCAGATACACTCTCTTTACTTGCCTTCGCAGTAACTAAATCTTGTTTACTAGTCTCTATCTCTTTTTTAGCTGTTTCTATTTCTTCTTTTTGTTTTTCTATTTTTTCTAATAATTCTGTATCCATTTTTGTAAGTTCTGAAACCAAATAATAACTAGAAATAAAATCAGTTAAACTTTTCGAACTTAATAATACATCCAAATATGAAGTTTCACCAGATACGTATATTGCAACCATTCTTTGCTTTATTAACTCTTCTTGTTTTTTATAATCTTCTTCTGCTTGTGCTAATTTTTGTTCTTGTTCTTTTATTTTAGCATTAGCCTCACTTATTTGTGAATCCAAACTATCAATTTGTGTTTCATAGTTTTCTATTTGAGAACTTATACTTTCTACTTGTTTCATTGTTTCTGATTTTTTAGATTCTATTTCTTTTTGTTTTTCTTTTGCTTCATCTATTTGACTATTAATTTCACTTTGTTGATTTTTTTGTTTATTTATTTCTTCTTTTGTAACTGCCAACGATATATTTGTACTTGCTAAAATTATTACTACTAATAGTATTCCTATAATTTTTTGACATATATTTTTCATATGTTACTTTCACTCCTCTTCGTTGTTACTTTCTTGTCCTGGGACTAATCCATTTGTTATATATGGTAATGGATCTGTTGCAACTCCATTTATTCTAACTTCAAAGTGTGCATGTGGTCCTGTTGAATATCCTGTTGAACCAACTTTTAAAATTGAATCTCCTCTTTTAACAGATTGACCAACCTCAACCAATATTGCTGAACCATGTGCATACAATGTAGAAATTCCGCCACCATGGTCTATAATAACCATATTTCCATATGCTGCGTTTAACTCAGCTTTTACAACAATTCCATCATTTGCAGCAACAAAGTTTGCTCCCTCTGGTGCTCCAATATCAACACCTGTATGTAATTTATATTGACCTGTTATAGGATGAACTCTCATAGCAAATTTTGATGTAATTCTTGTATACCCTGGTACTGGCCATTCTAATTCTCCTCCTATATAAGCTGTGTCAATTCCTTGTTGTGCTAATGCCAATATTTGTTGATTTACAATATCATATTGTTGATTTATTTCATCTATTTTTTCTTGTAGATTTTTCTCTTCATCAGAAAGTTTTGCTATAAAATTTTCTCTCATCTTTTTCGTATTTTGTAATGTTCTTGTTGTTCTTGTTTGATTTTCTACTATTGTTGCTAATTCTTTTTTCTCGTTTTCAAGTTTTTGCATTGATAAATCCATTGTTTTCTTTTTTGTTTCTAAATTGTTTATCAATTCTTCATCTATTTGTGTTAATTGAGAAATTATGTAATAACTAGATATAAAATCTGATAAACTTGATGAATTTAGTAACACATCCAAATATTGGGTATCTCCTGCAATATAAATCGCTACCATTCTTTGTTTAAACAATTCAACTTGTTTGTCATACTTTTCTGTTATAGTATTTAATTCTGTCTCTAATTGACTAATAGATTCTTTTAGTTCTGTAATCTTACTTTCTTGTTCTGCTAATTCTTTTTCTGCTGTTTCTATCCTGCTATCTAGTTTTTCTACCTGTTGTAAATTTTCTGACAGATTACTTTGAACATTTTCTAATTGTCCATTTGCTTCATTTAGTTGATTTTGTAATTCACTTCTTTGTGTTTGTAAATCTGTTGCAGTATTAGATATATTATTTTCTGTTTCATTTTCTGCATATACATATGTGTATATTGCTCCAAAACAAATTAGTAAGATTAAAACAACACATAAATTTTTACGCATGTTTTCTCTCCTTCGCTCATCGTCATCCGAATTTTTTCCAAAAATTCGTCTGCCAATTCTTAGGCAGTTTGCTTGTCATTAGCTAAAATTTTATACTTTTAAGTATTTTCTCATTGAGATAACACTACCTAGTGCTCCTATTCCTATTCCTAATAACATATATACTACAATTATTGATGAAATCATATCTTTAAATCCTACTAAACTAATATTTATTGTTTTTAAGAATCCGGCATTTACTGCTTGTTCTGCTAAAACACTATATGCTCCACCTACAATTACTATTGAAATAATGCTTGCTAAAATTCCTATTATCATACCTTCTACTATAAATGGCCATCTTATGAAATTATTTGTTGCTCCAACATATTTCATTATTGATATTTCTTTTCTTCTGGCATGAACTGTTAATTTTATAGTATTTGCTATTATAAATATAGAAATCACTATTAATAATACTAAAATTACACCTGTTACTATTTTTATTCCTTTTGCTAAGCTTAATAATGTTGATACAGTTTTATCACTACTTGTAATTTCATTTACATTTTCTATTTGCAGAATTTTATTTTGTACATCTTTACTCAAATTTAAATCTGTTAATGTTACTATGTATGATGTAGGAAAATAATCTGCTCCATATGGCTCTATTAAACTTGATTTATCTCCAAATTTTTCTTTCATAGTATTTAATGCATCTGTTTTGTCTTTGAATTCAATTGTACTTACACCATCTATTGCTCTAATTTCTTCTCCTACTTTTTGTACTTCTTCATCTGTTGCATCTTTTTCTAAGAATACTTGAAAACCTTGTTCTGATTTTACTTGTTCTACAAAATGATTTATGTTTTCTCCTAAAATCAAGAATATTCCAAATATTATCATAGTTGCACACATTATCATTAAAGATGCACCTGTTGATTTTTTATTTTTAAAAACGTTACTAAATCCTTCTCCTATTAAATATCCAAATATATTATATTTCACTATCATAACCACCTTTTTTATCATCTCTTACAATGTCGCCTTTTTCTATATGTATTACTCTTTTTTTCATTTTATCTACTATATCTTTCGCATGTGTTGCTACTACTACTGTTGTTCCTCTCATATTTATTTCATTTAATAAGTTCATTATTTCCCATGCTGTATCTGGATCTAAGTTTCCAGTAGGTTCGTCTGCAATTAACATAGATGGATTATTTACTAGTGCTCTTGCTAATGCCACTCTTTGTTGTTCTCCTCCTGATAGTTCATTTGGATACATTTTTGCTTTTCCACTTAATCCGACTAATGACAATACCATAGGTACTTGTCTTCTTATATGTCTTGGTGTTGCTCTTACTATATACATTGCATATGCTACATTATCATATACTGTTTTGTCTGGTAATAGTCTGAAATCTTGGAATACAACTCCCATACTTCTTCTTAAATATGGTACTCTACTTTGTTTTAAAAATGTTGTGTCTTTTCCATTTATTATGATGTTTCCTGATGTTGGTTCTTCTTCTTTTAATATTAATTTTATTAATGTTGATTTTCCACTTCCTGATGTTCCTACTAAAAATGCAAATTCTCCTTTGTCTATTACAAAATTTGCATTTTTTACAGCTTTTGTTCCTGTGTCATATGTTTTTGATACGTTTCTGAATTCTATCATTTTATTTTCTTCCCTTCGTTACTTATCGTACATTTTATCATTTTTCTTTCTATTCTATATTTCGATTTTGTTTGCTATTAATTATTATTTTTCTTTTAAATCATATCAATAATCTACTAATTTTGCAATAGTTTTCATCAAAAAAACACAGGAATTTTTTACAAATTATTATAGTTCAATAAAAATAATAAAAGTTACTTCAAATGGGTAATATATAAATATTTTTAGTCAAAGACCCAATGGTAGACCCCAGATATGTTTTTGACTAAAAATATTTGTATATTACCCACTTAAAGCAACTTTCTATTAAATTATAAAGAAACAAGAACTACACGAAATCCCCAATTACATATACTGCTATCTACTCTCTTTCCCGCAAAAGCAAATAATCCGGCATCACTAGTACCTCCATAACTTCCACCACGTATAAATAATGGTTCATATAATCCAGCATAATAGGAATAAGCACCATACCAAGATGTATTTCCTATGCCTTCTGTTGACGTTTCTCTTATTCCATCACCATATATCTTGGTGTTTTTAATATAATTTGCACCCTTAGCAATTTTTAAATTAGCAACTGTATTTGTTATAGTTACATTATCTTGGGCATTATCATGTGGATATACAGTAATATATTTTGTACTTTTTCCATTTTTCAATTCACTCATTACATAATTAGCATAAGTTTCCAATTTTTCATTTTCATTGTTTATAAGTCCAGCTACATGTTCAGTTGTTCCACCTGTCAAATCATATATTCCATATATTGTTCCTGTTGAACTTGCTAATATTCCTTTTTTTTCTCTCCACGTATATATTCCTTCTTGTGTCTTATTATTTATTGCTTCTATTGTTGTTGACACATTATTTCCATCATATGTTTCTCCTGCACATCCTGTTACTCCATATGCACTTTTAATACTATTACTTAATGTTACATTATTTAATATAATATCATTTCCATTTAATCCATACTCACTATCACTCAAATAAGCAACTGCTCCCCATTCACTATTTTTCATTAAATGACTATCTGTTGAAGTATTACTAAATCCATAAATATTTTCATTTTCTGCTAACACTCTTGATATTTTAAAAGCATCATTCATATTAATATAATTCATTGAATATGTTAATCCTTGAAATGTTGGATATTTTATTGCTGTTTCTTTTCCATCTTTCCACTCATAATTTGTACCATTTTTTATACTATATTCTCCATCTAGCCAATTTCTAGCTGTTGTTGTTACAGTATTTGTTGTTCCTGCTTCTTTTGCTGGAACAATTGATGTCATTTGACTATAATTTACTGAACTTGCTTTTACTGTTGCACTATTATTTCCTGATGCATATCCTGCCTCAAATTTTGCAACCCATATTCCTGCTAATTCTTTATCCCATCCACCATTTGCATAATTTATACTACTTTCATTTGTAAATGCTGGGTGTACTGTATAAGTATCTCCATTTGTTACTATTGTTTGATTTTCTGATGTTTGTCTTTGAGCTGTTTGTAATTTTCCATTTTCATCATAATAATTATCTGTTAATCCTACTAAAAATACTATATCAAATTTTTGTATTTCTATTCCATTTTCTTTATGAATTCTGTATGCATATCTTGGTATCCATACCCACATACTTCCATCTTCTGTTTTAGCATTAGCCCATTTTTTATCTTCATAACTATACCATTCTGCATCACTACTTGTTGTATCAACTACTGCTCCTTCTGCTGAATCTGTTGGGTCTGTAAATTTTATTGCACTCATTCCTGTCATTAATTCTGGTTTATTTACTTTTCCATCCCATCTTCCATTTTCAACATATTTATTAAGCTCACTTTCATATTGATCTAATAAAGCTGTTTCCTTCCTTTGCGCTTCTTCTGTTGTTTCTTTTGCTTTTTGTGCATTTTTAAATAATCCTTGATTTGTTAACGCTAATATTGATATTCCTGCTAATATTAACAATATTATAATAGTGATTACCAGTGCTACAAGTGTTATTCCTTTTCTTTTGTTTAAAATTTCTTTCATCTTAATCTCTCCTTTTTATTTTTATAACTGAATTTCAGTTGTATATTATATATCATATTTCGATTAAAATGTCTATATAATTTTTAATAAATAAATTTTTAGTGAGGTGATATGTATGGATAAATTTATTATGAAAAAATCAACAGAAGCAAATATTTATAAATCAATTCGATTTCCAGTTGAAATAAATGATGCTATAAATAATATTGTTCAAAAAGCAAATGAAGGAAAAAATAAAAAAGAATACAGTTTTAATGGATTTGTTATTTCCGCTTGTGAATATGCTTTAAATCACATGAAATAAGAAAAAAAGACATTACTAACATTTGCACTTATTATAATATAAAATACTAAAAAACACTTTGTATTAAAAAATTCAAAGTGTTTTTTTATTTAAAATATTAAAATAACTGTACAATATCATTTGCTGTAATTCCAAAATATTCCATCAATTCTGTTGCCTTACCAGACTTACCAAAAGTATCATTTATTCCCAATCTAGTAAGTTTAACAGGATACTCATCAGCCAAAACCTCTGAAATAGCAGAACCAAGACCACCAATAATGTTATGATCTTCAATAGAAATTAGCCTTTTTGTCTCCTTTGCACATTTTACTATTATATCTCTATCAATAGGTTTAATAGTATGAATATCAACAACTCTAACATCAATACCTTTTATTTTCAACTCTTCTTGTGCCTTTAAAGCTTCACTAACCGTCACACCTGTTGCAAAAATAGTAGCGTCTGTACCTTCACCAATTTGAACAGCCTTTCCTATTTCAAACTTTTGATTTTCATCATAAATCACAGGTGTAGCAAGTCTTGACAACCTTAAATATACTGGCCCATTTAATTTGCTAATTTCTTTAACAGCCCATTTAGTTTGTATATCATCAGATGTTGAAATTACAGTCATATTAGGTAATGTTCTCATCAACGAAATATCTTCTATCATTTGATGTGTTGCACCATCTTCTCCAACAGTTATTCCTGCATGTGTCGCACAAATTTTAACATTTAATTTAGGATAACATACACTATTTCTAATTTGATCATATGCTCTACCTGCTGCAAAAACAGCAAATGTACTTGCATATGGTATTTTTCCACATGTTGCCATTCCTGCTACTGTTGATATCATATTTTGTTCAGCAATTCCCATATCAAAAAATCTATTTGGAAACTCTTTTGCAAACAAATTTGTTTTTGTTGCAGAAGCTAAATCTGCGTCAAAAACAACTATTTGTTCATTCTCTTTTCCTAATTCTAACAATGCCTCTCCATAACTTTGTCTTGTTGCTTTTTTTATATTTTCATCCATAAAAATCCTCTCTTTCCATTTGCAAAAATACAATATCCAAAACGGGTATATCCCAAAAAGAACAAAAATGTCCTAGATAGATACGTCCTCAAAAGGACATCCTATAATGCCAGCATCATTGCCTAATGCCGCAGGCATTATTATTAGCTCATCTCTATTATTAAACAAATATTTTTTCTTTTGTATATTATTTTTTAATTTTTCTAAAAGAACATCTGCAAAATAAACAAAACTGCCACCAATGCAAACTGCTTCTGGTTCAAATATATTTATCAAGTTAGATATTCCTATACTTAAATATTCAATATATTCATCAATAACTTTATTTATAATTTCATTATTAGGATTTTTTCTTATAATATCTAATAATTCTTGGCCTCTTGTTTTTTCATCTAATCCTAATGCTTCACGTAAATTAGTTTTTAGTGCCTTCATTGATGCATATTTTTCAAAACATCCATTTTTGCCACAGTTACACTTTATACCATCTTTTTGAATTATCATGTGTCCAAATTCACAACCTGATAAATCACCTGTATCTAACAACTTATTATTTATTATAACTGCTCCACCTATTCCTGTCCCTAATGTTAAAAATATACTTCTGTCATAATCTTTTAATGTTCCTATTCTATTTTCTGCAATTGCTGCACATTTTGCATCATTTCTGATTTTTATTGGTAAATTTATTTCTTTTTGAAGATTTTCTACAAGATTATAGTTCTTTACTCCTAAATTGACAGATTTTATTATTGCTGTGCCTTTTATTGTACCTGGCACAGCAATTCCTATTTCTTTTATTTTATATTTTTGTATTATTTCTTTCACATTTTTTATTATATAACTTTCAATAGATGTTTTTATATCTTTTTTGTCCTTTGATAATAATCTTTTTTCTGTTTTTTCTACTATATATCCCTTATCATCAATTACACCTATTGCTATATGACTTCCGCCCAAATCTATTCCTATTTTCATATTTATTATTATCCTTTCAAAATATAGAACAAAAGGTTTTTATATTGATATTCCTGCTGATTCGAATAAGAATCCTCCCATATATACTTCGATACATGGTGCTAGAACAACCAATACGAAGAAAATTAAGACAACCCCAACAATTAAATATGTAACTTCTGGTAATACTTTAATAATTTTTTGAATTATATTATCAATGTCAATTTCCATATATTCAACAAGTTTGTCCATCATTTCTGGTAAATCTGTTTGCATTCCTATTTTTAACATCTCTGTTATCATTGATTTTGCTAAACCAGATCTTTCAAATGGTTCAATCCAAGATTCACCAATAATTATATTATTTAATGAAGTCTCTATAATTGAAAGCATAACATAATTTTGTACAACATTTTTACTTATTTCAAGTGATTCTTGTATTCTCATTCCATTTTTTAAATTTAGTAGCATTGCTTTCATTAATCTTGAAAAGTCTAATGCAAATATTAATTGTCCAAATATAGGCATCTTATATTTAAAATAATCAAAATTATATTTTCCTTTTGGAGTATTGATATAAAATAATATTCCTGCAACTATTGCAATAATTATTCCAGTTGGTATATACCAATATTCTATTAATCCATTCATTACACCTTGAAACCATATAGTAACTGGTGGTAATGTAGCTGTTGATTCAAATTCATCATAAACATTTTGTATTGCAGGTATTGCAACTAATGTTCCTACTACTAACATTATTATTAAAAATACAAATTGTACTATATTAGGTATTAATATATTTTTTAATTTCTTTGTAATTTTTGCACTAGAATCCAAATATTTTACTGCTTGCTCTAATGAATTTGAAAGTGATCCAGATAATTCTCCTACTTTTATCATATTTACATATATATATGGAAAAACATCTGAATAATATTCCATTGTTGTATACATATTTTCACCAGCTTCAACTCCTGCTAATATGTCTTCTAGAATACCTTTAAATGTTATATTTTCAGTACTGTTTATTATTGTTCTTAACGCATGTATATTATTAAAATTTGCCTTTTTTAATAGATAAAAATTCTGTGTAAATATAACTAAATCTCTACTTGTAATTGGTTCTGTTTTTGATAAATACATATTAATTTTTTCTTTTGTTGACATTTCTTTTTTTGCTCTTATTTGTGTTGTATTTACATTATTCATTATTTCTTCTATATCTTTTATGTTTCTCTTTTTAGTATTCTTATGTTTTGATGAATATGCAACTTGTTCTATTGATATTGGCATTAAATCATTATTTTTTAGAATACGTATTAGACTTTGCTTACTTCCAGCTTCTACTCTATTTCTTACAACCATACCTGTACTTGTTGCAGCTTTATATATAAATGTAGGCATTTTTACTTAGCACCTCCTAAATTATCTTCTGGCAGAATCTCTCCTAATCTTCATTTGCATAATAGTTCTATTTAAAACTTCAATATTTTTTTCCTCTATTTGAGATTTTGCTTGTTCCAATGTTATTTTATCTTCAACAAAAAGTTTTGCTATTGAATTTATCAGACCAATACTTCCCTTATCAGAGCTTTGTATTGCATCCTCAATTTCAGAAACACTAATTTTATCTTTTCTTATAATTCCTGAAACAATATTATCAACAACCATTACCTCTGGAATTAAAACTAAATTTCCATCTCTACCTTTTAATAATCTTTGTGAAACAACTAACTTTAATACAGATGATAACAAATATTTTATACTTGCTTGATCTCTAACTTCATAGAAATTTATCATTCTATCAATTGTTTCTGCACAAGATTTTGTATGAAGTGTTCCAATTACTAAATGGCCAGATTCAGCCATCTCAATTGCAGCTTCCATAGTAACCTTATCTCTAATTTCTCCTATTACTAGAATATCACAATCCTCTCTTAATGAGTTCTTAACACCATCACTAAATGTTAAGCTATCTCTTCCTCTTCCAATTTCCTTTTGTACAATTAAAGATTTTTTTGAACGATGTCTATATTCTACCGGATTTTCAAGTGTTAAAATCTTTTTGTTTTGAGTTTCATTTATTTCATTTATTAAAGCATTTAATGTTGTTGTTTTTCCAGAGTTTGTTTTTCCTGTAACTAATATTAATCCTTGTGGTTGATATGTTTCTCTTCTTATAATATCTGGTAATCCTAATGACTCATATGGTGGTAATTGACTTTTTATTATTCTTAGTGTACATAGTGGGACATCATTTGAAAGTGAAATATTTACTCTTAGACGAACATCCTTATATTCATATGATGTATCTAATCTTCTTGTTGAATTGAATACTTCATCTTTATCAACATTTCCTCTTACTAAATAATCATACATTTGATTCATATCATCAACTGTTAATACATCCATATCATCTATTGGTACTAGTTCTCTTGTTATTCTCAGCATTGGTTTATTTTCTGCTATTAAATGTATATCTGACGCATCTTTTTGTATTGCTATATCTAAAATTCTGTCCATATTTATCATGGTCAATTCCCCTCTCTTTTGTTTAATATAAAATTAATTGTCTATTTAATTCTTCTAATGTTGTTTCACCATTCATTATTTTTCTGATTCCATCTATAACTAATGGTTTATAATTTTGTTCTTGTGCTTTTTTTCTTATTTCTATTGTAGATGCACCTTTTACAATAAGTTCTTTTATTTCATCAGATACATCTAATGTTTCAAAAACACCTATTCTTCCATAATATCCTATATTATTACATTTTTTACATCCTACTGCCTCAAATGTTTTTGCATTATCAAAATTAACTGTTTCACCGTATTTTTCAGCTATTTTTGTAATAATTTCTTTTTCTTCTGATGTGAATTCTCTTTCTCTTCTACAATCAGGACAAATTCTTCTTACTAATCTTTGTGAAACTGTTGTTGCAAGTGTACTTGCTATATCATAATCAGATAATCCCATTTTTCTTAATCTGTTTATTACTTCTATTGCATCTATTGTATGTATTGTAGATAAAACATAATGTCCTGTTTGTCCAGCTTGTACAGCTATTTCTGCTGTTTCTTGATCACGAATTTCTCCAAGTAGAATAATGTCAGGGTCTTGTCTTAGAACTGTTCTTAATGCACCTGAAAATGTTGATTTATTTCCTATTTCTATTTGGTTTAATCCATCAATTCTAATTTCTACTGGGTCTTCTATTGTTGTTATATTAATTTCTGGTGAATTTAAATAATCAACTATACTATATAATGTTGTTGTTTTTCCAGCTCCTGTTGGTGCAGCAATAATTACCATACTATTTTTCTTATTAAAGCTTTTCTTGAATTCTGCTTCTGTTCCTGGATATCCTAACTCAAAAATATTTCTAATATCTACATCTTTTTTCAATAATCTTAAAACAAATTTTTCTCCATATACATTTGGTTGTGAAGAAACACGGATATTATAATCATCATATAACAAAATTCTACCATCTTGTGCTTCTTGCTTTTCTTGATGCATATTTGATATAGCTTTTAATCTTCCTATTACTTGTTGTTGCTTGTCCTTTGGAATTTTAGCAGCAGTGAATAATTCTCCATCTATTCTATATCTTACTCTTACTTCATTTACTAATGGCTCAATGTGAATATCACTTGCTCTTTTTTCCATTCCTGTTCTTATTATATTATCAATTAATTCTATCATTGAAGTATTTGCTGATGTTGTTGCTTTTGTTATATCACCATTTGCAGTTTCACCTTCCAAAGAAGTTAAAACTCTATCTATATCATCTTCAAATGTGATATATTGTTCCATAACAAGTCCTTTGTTTAGTAACAGCATTTTTACAGAATCTGTTTTATTATTAACAATCTTATCTGTAAAACATACTTTTATTTTCCCATTTGTAACTTCAAAAGGTACACATTTATTTTTCTTACATATATCTAATGAAAGATAGTCTGTTGGTTTTATTTTTATTGTGTTTCCTGTTAATAAAACACCTTTTTCTCCTAAAATCTCGGCTATATTTTGTATTAAAATATCAGCTTCACACACATTTAATATATGTAATATATCTCCTAATTTAGTATTTGGATGATTTCGTTGATATTCCAAGGCTTTTTCTATATCTGTTTCAGTTACAACACCTCTTTTTACCAATTCAACACCAATTGGCAATCTTCTTCTCATTTCCATAGTAAATTCATCCTTTCTTATGTTTTATAAATTATAATTTATTGCATTACTTCCTGTTAAATCCATATTATCTGTTTTAAAATTAACTGTAATTGTAGAATTATTATATGTAAAATCACAGTCTTTTACATCTTCGCAAATTTTAAATTTATTTTTATATATTGTCTGATTTTCACCTATATATGTATATTGATTTCCGGCTTGAAAAAATTATATAACTTATTTTATTCAAACCTTCTCCTGTTGTTTTATAACTAATAACTTTATTATCTTTTGCATTTATTTCATCCAAAAATATGCTTGAAAATTTTGTATATTGCTTTGTATTGCTATTTATATCACTCATTTTAATATTTTTAGAAAAAAATGTCGTTAATGTTGATATTAGTGCAACAACAATCATCATTCCAATTATATAAATAATTAATGATGTTAATGTTATACCTTTGTTACCTTTCATTTTTTACTCCTTCGCAATATATGTGGAAATTTTTACATTTTTTTCTTTATTTCCTAATTTATACGAAATTTCTACTGTTATTTCTTTTACTACATCTTTTTGTTTAGTGGTATCATTTACTATAAGTACGTAATCTTTTATAGAAATTTTTTTATGATAACCTGTAAATTCCGAATTATTATAAATGTCTTCTTCATTTAATATTTCTTCACTTGTAATACCTTTTGAATTATAATCACTTACATATCCTTTTGCTTTTATCTTTTCGATTTCTTGTATTGCATATGATGTTGCAATTGATTTTCTTTGGGCATCTTGTGAAGTTAAATTAGTTGTTGCTATTAAATTTGCAATCATTGCTATAAATATCGTTATTATAATTAATGATATTGCTATATCAACTCCTGTTAATCCTTTTTCATCTTTTATTGACATTTAATTTCATTCCTTCCTAAGGCATTAAATATGTTAATGCTAATGATAGCATTAGACAAACAATATCAGATAATGCTAAATATAATCCTATTTTTAATTGTTTACTATATTGTTTTTCTGTTTTTACATTCTTATTTTTATTAGTCATTTTACATATTAATACAAATGCTATTACTATCAATGTTATAATTATTGAATTTAGTGTTATATATTCTCCTGTAAATATTGCCATTATTATAATTACCATTAATATTGAATATAAATAACTATTTTGAGCATGTTTTTTTAGTTTAATTGTATCTAGTAGTAATAATATTAGAAATAAAGCTAAATATATAACATATCTATATATACTAGTTTTTTCTATTATGTATAGATATATTATATACATAATTGAAATTATTACACCATACATTAATACTGGCTTATTTATTGTTCTATATTCTTTATCTATTCCAGCCATAAGTACAATAAATGTGAAATATAAAACAAAAAATACATATTCTATTATTATAAATTTATCTAAATTATAGATACCTAATCCCATTAAAATTGCCATTACCACAAAAAAGAAACCTGATGTTGCTTCCAATATTAAATATCTTGGTCTTATTTTTTGTTTACAATATCTACATTTTCCGCCTAAAAATATATAACTAAATATTGGTATCAAATCAAATATATTTAATTTGTGATTGCATTTTGGGCAATATGAATGTGTATGTACAATGTCTTGTCCCTTTGGAATTCTATATACTGCTAATGTATAAAAACTTCCAAAAGTTATTCCAATCATAAAAATTATAATATAAAAAAATATCTCCATTTCCTTTTCCTACTTCATTTATTTTTATAAAAGGCATATACATATTTATTATGCATATGCCTTTGTTTGATTATATAAAACTATATATAATATTTATCTAACTATTTTACATCGTTTGGTAAATATTTGTTCATTTCTGTTTCATATTCTGTTAATCTGTTTTGTTCTAATTTTGTTGCTTCGTTTGTAGCATTTCCAGCTTTTTTAGCATTTGTGAATAATCCTTGGTTTGTTAAAGAAGCTATTGAAATACCAGCTAATATTAATAATATGATTATTGTTATTACTAATGCAACTAATGTAATACCGTTTTGTCTTTTCATTGTATCTTTTCCCCCCTTTTTCTTTTGATATAATATATATATACTATATTTATAAAAATAAATATAATGTTAATAACTAATTTTATTTTGTCCCTTTATCAGGCAAATACCCTTTATTAGTATTATTGGTTGTATTCGTGTTTGAAGAACTATTACCTGTATTAGTAGTAGAATTTATATTTCCATTTGTATTTTCGCTACTTGGATTTTGTCCTGTTGTTTCTTGTGCAGTTGTTGCAAATGGATTTTTCTTTCCTGGAACATATTCTTGTATTCTTTTATAATTACTTAAATCTGTTGAATCAATCTGATATGTAACAACAACCTCAGAAGTATCAACACTTTCATCTGTTTGTATTTCAGTTTTTACATTTTCAGAGGTAGTATATGAAATTGTTTCTGGTATTATTTTGTTACTTGGAACATATTTATAAAGTAAAACTCCTAATATTAATATAATTGCCAATGTTAATAGTAAAAATATAATTATTTCTTTTATAATATTTTTTGCCATCAATTCATCACTCCTCCTTTTTTATTATTTTTCAATATTATTTACATTTTCTGTATTTGTTATATTGTTTTGAATAGAATTTGTATCTGATGAATTTGTATCTGATGAATTTGTATTTGTTGTATTTGTTGTATCTACCTGTGTAGTTGTAGTAGTTACAGTTGAATTAGATAATCCTTTTATAGTAATATTTTTACATACAAATGTTGCTTCAACTTCTTCACCATTATTTGAAGATGCTACCATAGAAAAGTTTTCTATCTTAAATCCTAATTTAGAGTCATCTTCTATACCTGTAACAAATTCTTCTATACCTGTATAAGTTCCTGTTGCAGTAAAGTTTAAATCATAAGCATTTTCAGCTCCTGATGAACTTCTAGTAACAAGTATTTTCATTGTTACTCCTTCACTTTTTGCATGGTTTTCTATTCTTACCCAAAGAAAATCTATTGTATTATTATAAATTTGGTTTGCTGATTCTACTTGGCTTTCTGTACTTACATTTACCAAATCTTCATAACTAGTCTTTTCTGATTCTAATTTTTTCAAAGCAGAATTTAATTCATCAATCTTTTGTTGATAATCTGTACTAGCCAATTTTGTTGCTTTTTTTACTGTTGTATCTAATTTTTCATTTTCATCCTTTATGTTCATTATTCCAAGTATTTCAACTGAACCAATTTGAAATCCTTTTACAATTGTTATTCCAGTCAATATAAGAATTAATACTATTATAATACCTATTAACAACTTTTTCATGGTAAATCACCTTCTATCTTTATAGTTACTAAATTATTTTCTTTTTGCCCAGAAGTTGATATAACATTTTGAAGTATTCCATTTGTTTTTATACTAGCTGTTAAGTATCCTAATTGAGCATAGCTTGTTGATTGAGCTTGTATTACAATATGTGTTGATGTTGAATTTTGAATTGAAGTTAATTGAACTTCACTAGGCATAACATACATTAATCTATTTAATAAATTAGGTATAGCTTTTTTAGTTTTATTATTTTCTTCTATTTCTTGATTAAGCTGATTTAAATTATTAATTTTATTAGTATATTCATTTGTTTTATTTTGTAAACTTTGAATATCTTGACTCACTAATGAAATTTGAGCAGTTGTACTTTTAATAGATTCATCTGCTTCTTTATTTTTCACTTCTATTTGGTTTTTAATTAAAATAGAAAATCCACAATAAACAACTAATATTAAAACTAATCCGCTTAGACTTCTTAACATATTTTTTTCAATTCTGTCTAATGGTTCTCCAAAATCAACAGTTAACATCTTAGGTGGATTTTTTCTTCCTACTTGTGATTTTTTTGTTCCTACTTCTATTGTTAATAATTCAGGAAGTTTGTCCATTAATGAATTCTTTTTAAAATTCATTCCAGATATTCCTTGTCCTAATCCACATAAGGCTAATGATATTGCTGAATTTACTTCAACATAATCTTTTATGTTCAAATCTGGTGAAAGTTTTATAAAGTTTGGTTTCAAAATTTCGCATCTTACATCTTCTAAATATTCTTCAAAATATAAGTCTACATTATTTATTAAAGCTCCTGTTCCTGTTATATATACTTTGTCTATTTTGTCCAAGCTTTCATTCATAACTTTTCTTATTTGTCCAACTATTTCATATAAAGTTGGCATTATATCTTCTAAATAGTTTGCTTCTGTATCTGTTAGTTCTTTTCCCTCAGAAGTATATATTGTTGTTTCTTTGCATATTTCATAAGCTTTTTGATAAGAATTTTCTTTAACATTTATTTTGTCTAAGATTTCTTTACTTCCAATATCTATTTTTGTTATATTATATATATTTTGATCAATAATAGTTGTTATAGTCGTATTTTCTTCAATATTAACTATTAAAGCATTTTCTTTTTTATCTAATTCTGTCACGCTAGGTATTGACATAGATACCGGCATAACATTTTGTAACTTATATGACGCAAATTTTTGAAGAATCTTATTAAGTTCAATTTTATTTTCGCTAACATGTATTACTTTCAATTTGTCTTTGTCTTGTGTATTTGGAGTAATAGCATATCTTGTTTCAAATACATTTGGATTATAGTTTTTATCAGCACAGTAAGACTCGAACTCTGTATTTATAGCTTTTGGTAAATCCTTTTTGTTCAATAAAGCAAATACTTGAAAATAATTGTACATTTCTTCTGACAAATTTATACTTATTGGTGTTTTGTAACTATAAGTTTCTTCAACTATTTGTTTTATTGTCTGATCTATATTTTCATAAAATTTTACACCAAATGATTCAACTTTTACTTGATCATGATCTTTTGACACTTTTGCATATTTAATTAAATTTTCTTCTATATACAATCCTAAACAAGTTGACATTTCTTCTCCTTTTAAATTTCATATCTAATCATTAATATTACATTCATTATTTCTAACAAATTATTATCAATTTCTCTTTTATTTTACCGTTTTTGAGAAAAAAGTCAATAGATTTTATTGATTTATAATATAAATGTAATCTTTTTGTAATATTGCTGTAATATTTTATTTTTTTCTATATATTTTGCAAATAAAAAAGCCATCTTTTTCCTTATTTGGTAGTATGTTCACCATATTTTCACCATCAATTTCAAATTGCTTATTTTCACTTAAAAACTTTATCACAATTTCTTCATTTTCTTCTTTTAAAATACTGCATGTTGAATAAACTAATGTGCCACCTTTTTTCAAATATTTAGAACAATTCTCTAATATTTTTCTTTGAATTAATGTAATTTCTTCTATATCTTCTGGTTTTCTTTGCCATTTTATATCAGGTTTTCTTTTTATAACTCCTATACCTAAGCAAGGTACATCCAATAAGATTTTATCAAATTTTTCATCTAAATTTTTGTCATATTGTGTTGCATCTTTAACTTGTGTTTCTATTATGTTTATTCCCAGTCTATTAGCATTTTGTTCAACTAGTTTCGTTCTATGTTCATGAATATCCCAAGCTTTTATTTTGCCTTTATTTTCCATTAGTTCAGCTAAATATGTTGTTTTTCCTCCTGGTGCAGAACAAGCATCTAATACCATCTCTACTGGTCTAGGATCTAATATTTTTGCTGTTTGACCTGCTGACAAATCTTGAATTGTAAAAAATCCGTCTTTAAATTCTTGTAAATTCTCAATATTTTTAACTTTACTTAAAATCAAAAAATCTTGTGTATTCATTTCTTCATTTTCTGGTTCTTTGCATTCTATTCCTTTTTGTTCTAATTTTTGTATTAATTCTTTTTTTGCTATTTTTAATCTATTAACTCTTATTGTAATGTTTGGTTTTAAATTAGAGTTTTTACAAATTTGTTCTGCTATTTTTATACCATTTTCTTTAACTAATTCTTCAACAATCCATTTAGGCATAGATGTTGTTTTAGAAATTCTATCTATATCGTCTTCAATCTCAAAAAAATCATCATAATCTGTTTTTTCCACTTTTCTTAGAATCGCATTTACAAAATTTGAGCTTGAAGAATGCCCATATCTTTTAGCTAAATTTACACTTTCATTTACTGCTGCTGATTTTGGAATTTTGTCTAAAAATATTATTTGATATATTCCCATTCTTAAAATATTTATTATCCATGGTGATATTTTTTTTAATTTTATTTTTGAGTATTTTTTTATTATTTCATCTAGTGTTAATCTCCATGTTGTTACTCCATATACAAGTTCCGAAATTAATCCTATGTCTTTTTCATCTAAGTTTTTTCTATTTTGTCTTATTTGTTCATTTAATTCTATGTTCGAATATGCTTGTTCTTTATCTATTTTATATAATACTTTTAGTGCTACTTCTCTCGTTTTATCAATCATTTTTTACCTCCTGATTTTTTGATTATATAATTATAATTCAATAAAAATTTCTTGTATGTTTTAGTTAGCTATATGTTTTTGAAAATTGAACCGTTT
>FR901895.1 GCA_000438255.1 Clostridium sp. CAG:389 | reverse complement strand
TTTGCCTAAAAATCAAGAAAAATCGTTCAACAAATTATGACAAAATATATCTATATTTTTTTCATTTTTTTTCATTTTAATTTCTCCTTTGTTTTCTTATTATTTGTACTTTTGCCTTTTTTATTACATCATACTTTTTTGTATCTTTATCTATGTCTGTTTTTTAATCCACAATTTGTGAATTTAAAGAAATTATATTCATTATTCGTGGATTTGTCAATACAAATTCCACGTTTTGTGAAACAATGAAATAACGTATAGGTTAAAGCCAAAAACATTTAATTTATAAACTTTTTCTTTAAATTTGATAAACTTCTTTTAACCAATACGTTGTTATATATAATATTTTTAGAGGTGGTAAAATGGAACTATACGAAAAAATTAGAAATATACGTGAACGTCAAGAAATAAAGCAAAAAGAAATGGCAAAATACTTACACATGCAACCAACAACATATAATGCATATGAAAATGGAAAAAGAGCAATAACAGCAGATATACTAAAAAATATATGCTTAATATTAAAAGTCAGTTCAGATGAATTACTTGAAATAAACATCAAAAAACCTTATAATGATTTAAATGATGAAAACAGTTTAATATTAGAAAAGATAAAAAGAGGATTATTAACTATTCAAAAAAGCGAAAAAAATGCATAATTAAAGGCCAGAATTTTCTGACCTTTTTTGCTACATTGTGTTTAATTATTAGCAACTAAAATAACTTTTCATACATTATTAATAAACTACTTATTTTCAACTGAACGATTTGCTATTTCTATCGCCTTAGTAACTATATTTCCACAATCTCTTGAAGAAACACTTGCCCAACTTCCACCATCTTGTTTAACTTGATCATAAACACCTAATTCTTTGGCAATTTCTTCTCTCAAATTTTCAGATATTAGTTTACTATTTCTAGACATAACATTCTCCTTACTGATAAAACCAAATTAAGTTTTATCAATATTATTATCTGCAAAAAAATTAAATTTATTTTAGTAAATTTTTGATATTTTTTATTTTTTTTAGTAGTAAATTCATTTATCTCATGATATACTATAATAGACAATTTAAAGGAGAAATTTATGGAAGTAAAAGAAGAAGAAAATATAACAACAAATAATACAGAAGAAAATAATATAATAGAAACAACATCAGAAAATGATACAGTCGAAACCACATCTATTGAAAATAAGGAAACCAAAATAAACAAAGAATTCAAACCACTAAATGAATCTCAAAACAATCAAAAAGAAAAATCAGATGTACTAATAATTTTTGGAATTTTATGTTCAATCTTCATATTATTAACAATAATAATTTTTTGTACATTTTCATTAATCAATATAAAAAGCACTACAATTGCAAAAGGTGTATATATAAAAAATATAGATGTTTCAGGCTTAACAAAATCAGAGGCAACACAAAAAATATCAGCATATATAAATTCTGTAATTCCAGAAGAAATTAAATTAATACATAATGATTTTGAAACATCTCTTTCACCATCACAATTATCAATATATTTTAACACAGAAGAAGCTGTTGATATTGCATATAACATTGGAAAAAAAGGTAATATTTTTCAAAGGAATCTAACTATTTTAGAGGCTCTTTTCTCTAAAACAAATATAGACCCTGGATTTGCAATTGATGAAGAACAATTAAAAAATGACTTATCTGACATTTCATCAAAGCTTCCTGATAAAGTAATTGAAAATAGTTGCTACATTGATGGAAATAACCTAGTAATCACAAAAGGAAAATCCGGTCAAATAATAAAAATTAATGAATCAGCAAATTATATTAAACAACAAATAAATGCATTAAATATTAAAGACAATCCATTAGAATTAATTACAACAACTTCATCACCAACAGAAATAAATTTAGATGCTATATATAATGAAGTTCACAAAGAGCCAATAGATGCTTACTACACACAAAATCCTTATGTTATACACCCAAGTGAAAATGGTACAGACTTTGCAATATCATTAGATGAAGCCAAAAATTTATTAACAGAGGAAAAAGATGAATATATTATTCCTTTAAAAACATTATATCCAAATGTGACAACAAATATGATAGGAACAGAAGCTTTCCCAGATTTATTATCTGAATTTTCAACAAGATATTCAGCAAGTAATAGAAATCGTACAACAAATTTAATATTAGCTGCAAACAAAATAAATGGCACTGTTCTAATGCCTGGCGAAACTTTTTCATATAATAAAATAGTTGGAGAAAGAACAATACAAGCTGGATACAAAGAAGCTCCAATTTATGTATCTGGCAGAGTAGAAGATGGTATAGGTGGTGGAATTTGTCAGATAACAACTACATTATATAATGCTGTATTATATGCTAATTTAGATATTGTAGAAAGAAGTAATCATCAATTCATACCTTCTTATGCAGGTGCAAGTAGAGATGCCACTGTTGTATATGGTGCAATTGACTTTAAATTTAAAAATAATAGAGCTTATCCTATAAAAATTACTTGTTCTGTTTCTAATGGAATAGCTAATTTTAAAATTTTTGGATTGAAATCTGATAATGATTATCAAGTTGTAATAACTTCTAGAATTACCGGTACAACTTCAAATACAATTTATTCAGAAGCTTATAAAACTTTAAAGAAAAATGGTAATGTTGTTAGTACTACATTACTTTCAAAAGATACATATAAAAGACATTAAAAACCTGGATTTGGGGACGGAGGAA
>FR901894.1:2594-22678 GCA_000438255.1 Clostridium sp. CAG:389 | reverse complement strand
AATTTTCTTTTTGAATGTAATGAAAAGGCTTGATTTTCAAAAAAGCATATTGGGTAATGATACTATAAAAAATTCTTACTGAAGTATAACAAGGTTGTATATAAATACAACCTCTATTTAAATCTTTTTCCCTTTGAACGTTTTTTATGTTTGATTTTTTCTTCTTCATAAACATCTAGATTATCAACATCCTGACTTTGTTCAACAACTTTATCTTCTTCAAAATTTTCTTTTTCAAAATATTTTTCATTATTATCTCTCTCAGAATTATTTTCCTCAAATTCCTCATCATCTTTATCAAAGATATTTTCATATGGAATAAAAGCTTCATTCTTAGAACTTTTTATCTTTTTCACAACAATCACTACTGCAATTATAACAATTATTCCAACAGCACCTGACAAAATAGCAATTTTTTTAATTTTATCATTCCCAACAGATTTTGGCATTACTTCTTGTTTTTCAACTGATTTATTCACAATTATTTGATATGCAACACTTTCTTGTCCATCTTCACTATTTACCAATATTGTAATTATATTTTCGCCATCTTGTAAATTTTCATTTCCAGTTATTTCAACAGTAGCATTTTCTTGTGTTGCAACTGTTTCAATTTCCAATTTTTCTAAATCTTCTTTTAAATCAACATTATATTCAAATACATCTGTTTGAAATTGTGGTTGTAATTTAAATCCAGAAATCTCCAATTTTGTTAATCCAAATCCTGCTTTTGCTGGATCTTCTGTTTCTTCTGGTTCATCTACTGTTGTATTTTCTGTAATTTCATTACTTGTTTCATTTTGTGTAGCATTTGTTGCTTTTACTTTTCTATTTATTGTTAATGTATATGTTTTTTTTGTTGTTCCGTCTTCTGCTGTTACAACTATATTAAATGTATTTGCACCTTCTTTTAACGTTTTTTTACCAGTTCCTGATATTGTTTGTCTACTTTGACCTTTTTTAGCATATATTTCTACTGTTTCTACATCATTTGGTACTTCTGTACTATATGATAATTTATTTGATGAAAAACCTTTAAAATCATTTGGTGTTATTCCTAAATTTGATAATGTTGCTACATTTGATTTTGATGGTGTAGTTGTTGATCCTCCTGTTTGAGATGTATTACTTCCATTTTCTCCTGAATTTTGAGTTTTTGCTTTAACTGTAATTGTAGCAGTACAACTTGAGTCTGCCACTGGTGCTAAATTCACATCTCCCATTCCACTAGCAGAGAAATCCACTTTAAAAGTCTGATCTTTTTCAACATCTGGTGCTTTAAATTGAAATGTTGCCAAACTAGTCATTCCACCAGTTGCCTTAGCATCTGAAATTGTAGTAGTTCCAGCACCAGTTCCACCTGAACTTGTTACAAATGTCAATCCACTATATCCAGTTGCCTTAACCGTATATGCTGACACTGATACATTTGATGTAACTGATATTGAAAATGTTTCACCCGAATTTACAGTTTTTGAAGTTGCAGATATTGCTGCTTTTGAAACAACATTATATGTTGCAATTACAAACAAAAACGTTAACACTACTTTTAATACTTTTTTCATTTTTACTCTCATCCCTTTCCCAAGGTATATACCTATCTAAAATACATTACATATAAAATTTTTATAATTCTATATTATATTGTCCAACACTATATCTTAAAATTTTTGCTGCATCTAATGCTGTTGCATTATTGCTATCAGATATAGCACCTGCCTTTAAATAACAGTCTTTTAAATTATATTGATTTACATTATATCTTAGAATAATTGCAGCGTCTAATGCATTTGTATTTCCATCACCATTGCAATCACCTTTTTTTACAACAGTATATTTATCTTCAACAATAAAACCAGTAGCCATTGAATCACTAGGACCATTAAGAAAACTTCCATCAACCTTAGTTATTTTAGCAGTTCCACCAAAAGCCTCTAATATATCATTTGCAATAGCATTTGGAACAACTGTTATAATATTATTGGTTCTATCAAATTTTACTTTTGCTGTATCTTTTCCTTCATTTGTAGTATTGCCACTATTTCCTCCATTGTTATTATTATCATTATTTCCGCCGTTATTATTGCCATTGTTATTGCCATTATCTCCACTATTATTATTTTCATTAATAGGAACTAAATATAATTTATATTGTTTTTCATTCTCATATGTCTCTCTTGCTACATATCCAATAACACCATTAGATTTTCTAATCTTATCCCAATAAGTACCATTAACCTTTGAAGTAGCTTTTTCTAATCTTGTAACAATTTCATTTTTATATAACCATCCAACTGTTTCTGTACCATTTGGATTATTTCTAATTCTTAATGTTTCATCAACATTTACTCTTACAACATCAATGTCAGAAGAGCTACTACCATTTGTATCAGGTCTACTACATGCATCACTTGGCATATTTTCATATACTGGTATAATAAATGTATGTGATGATGACATAGAATTTATATTGATATATGTATTTCTCAATGTTGTTCCTTCACTTTGAGCCGCTAAAATATTTTGCATATATTGATTTGAATATAAACCATTAGTTGCTTCAACATCAAATTTTTGTAAATACAAATTATTTTGACCTTTATGTATATAATTATTTGCCAAGAAACTTATTCCACCATCAATTGATTTTTCCAAACTTGTCCATCCATATTTTTTAGCTATTGCAAGTCCATTTAATAGAATTTCTTCTGTTGAATTTCCTGATGCCCCTCTATTAAAAACATTGTAATACCCAACATACTGACCTTTGTATCCTTCACCCTTTGTTAGTACAGTTCCTGTTTTTCCTTGTTCTTGTATTATTCTAGCAACAATATAATATGCATTAACATTATTTTTATTTGCAGCATCTACTATTCCCTGTTCATATCCTGCTAAAAATGTTCCTTTTACCATTTCTTTTACAACATTTATATCAGAACCTGAATTTGTCAATTCTTCAAATTGGAATATATCAGATGCATTTAATGAATTTCTTGGATCCATCATATATTTTAATCCTTGTTCAGATACACATCTCCAATTTCCATTGTCATATGCTTTATCACCACATATAGAACATATCCATGCTCCTTTGTAACTATCATTTTTATACACTAAGTTTTTAGGAGATCTTCCATGTCCTACATATTCATTAGATATTACATCATTCCAATCTAGACCTGTATATAATATTTTAAAATTCCAATTTGGATATTTGCTTTTTAA
Organism: Clostridium sp. CAG:389; assembly: GCA_000438255.1. Classification (GTDB taxonomy): domain Bacteria; phylum Bacillota; class Clostridia; order TANB77; family CAG-508; genus CAG-269. The sequence continues at coordinate 19,450 of FR901894.1, read as the reverse complement.
TAATTTTATTCTTTCTTTTATTCCTGGATATTTTGAATCATCAATACTGTTTATATCTGTGCTTGTACTTTGAGTTACAGCATATGATTTGTTTTGATTTATGATTGATAATAATATACTTGTTATTATTGTTAAGATTAAAACAATCGATATAATTTTCTGCATTTTATACATTTGTTTTTCCTCCATTTTTATCTATTTGTATTTTTATTATATATTGAGTTTTTTGTTACTTTTTCCCATTTTTTCGATATTATTATATCATTGTGTCTTTTTTTAGTCAACAAATTTAAGCAATGTAATATAATTGTAAAATATAAAAATGTGCTATCTTATTTATTAACAATCATATCTACCATTCCATCTTTTAAATAAATAATTTTATCAGAATTTTCAATAGTAGATTTTCTATGAGCAATTATTATAACAGTACTATCAGTAGTAATTTTATCAATCAATTTTTGAATTCTATCCTCTGTCTTTAAATCAATATTTGAAGTAGGTTCATCAAAAACGTAAATATTAGCTTTATGCAAAATAGCCCTCAAAAAAGCAATCATTTGAAGTTGACCATATGATAATTTGCTTCTATCAATTTTTTCCTCTAAACCATTTGAAAAATTGTTCAAAACTTTTTCAAAGCCAATTTCATTTGCAACTTTTTTTATTTGATTATCTGTAATTGTTTCATCACCTAAAATAATATTATTTTTTAATGTATCATTCAAAATATATGGTGTTTGTGAAATATACGAAATATTTTTTCTAACATCCTGTATTCTAACATCTTGAATATTTTTTCCGCCAATAGTTATTTTTCCACTTTTTATTGGATATAACCTCATAAGGATATTTGCAAGAGTAGTCTTTCCAACACCAGTTTTTCCGGCAATTGTTACCTTATTTCCTTCTTTTATAACAAAAGAAATATTATGTAACACCTTATTTTCTCCATATTGCATACAAACATTTTCAAATTCTATATCGCCTTTTAAATCTTCTACAACTTCTCCTTTTTGGATATCTTCTTTTCCGTTTTCATTTAACAATTTATTTATTCTTTTTAATGACATACTAGCTGATTGTATTTCTTCCAATTGTGTAAATATTTCATTTAATGGAGCTCTACATTTTTGTATATAATTTATTACCAAATAAATACTTCCCAATGAAACTACATTATCCACATGAAATACATACATCAAAATAAAATAAATTGCAACAGCCTGTATTGTTACTGCCAATGGATAAATAAAACTTTCTACAAATATCCATTTTTTTCTGTAAACCAATTCTTCATCCATAGTTTTGCAGATTTTTTCTTCATTTTTCTTTTGTAATCCAAACAAATATGTTAATTTACTTTTGTTATACATTTCTGAAAATTGTCTATTTTCTTTATCTCTTTTATCTAATATCTTTTTACTACAAATTGCTACTTTTTGTGTAAATACATAAGAAACAACTGCATTTAAAAGAATTGCTATACTTCCAATTAATGCTAATTTAATATCTGCAAAAAACATAAAAAATACCACTGTTATAATATATAAAACATCATCTAAAAGAATTTGCATTGTTCCTAAGAATAATGATGATACATTTTCTATATCTGCTGTTAGTCTTGTATAGATTTCTGATGAATTATATTTTTGATATGTAGTCATATCCCATTTTAGTACGTGACAAAATAGTTTTTTTCTTAAATCTCTTAATATTTTTGACATTGTTCTATTTATAACACTATTTCTTGCATTTTTTGAATATACTAAAAGAATATGAACTACAAAATATGCAAAAAATAATCTCATCAAAGTTTCTTTTGATGTTATATCAACATCTAATATACTTTTCATAATTAATGGATGCAATGCTTTTAAAATATTACATATAATTAAAACAAGTGCTACCAAAATCAACATATTAGCATTTTTCTTTAGAATATATTTCATCTGTTTCTTCCTTTCTTTCAAGGTAATCTAATTCTCTATAAAATTCATTTTTTTCCAATAATTCCGCATGTGTACCTGAATCCTGTATTTTTCCATCAAGTAAAATATATATTTTATCTAATTTTTTTACACTTGATATTTTATTTGATATTACTATTAATGTATTATCTGAAACTTGGTCTATTAGTCTATCCATTATTTTCTTTTCAGTCTTGCTATCTAGTGCAGAAAGAGTATCATCAAAAATATTAACATCTCTTAATTGTCCTAGATTTCTTGCAATTGATATTCTTTGTTTTTGTCCTCCTGATAGTTTTATTCCTCTTTCTCCGACAAAGGTATTTTCTTTATCTTCAAATTTTTCGATATCTTCTTTTAATTCCGCATTTTGAATTATTTGTTCAAACCTAGAATCATTTAAATTATCCTTGATGTCAACATTAGCTTTTATTGTATCATCTAATATAATATTAGATTGGATAGCATAATTATATTTTTGAAAAACTGAATTCCTTCTATATGAATTAATGTCTTTATCATTTATATAAACCATATCATTTGGGATTTCATAAAATCCTGCTAAAATATTCATTAAAGTTGTTTTTCCACTACCAACTTCTCCTATTATTCCTATTTTTTCACCTTTTCTTATTGTCATACTTATATCTTCTAATACAGGTCTTTGTTCATCATTATACCAATATGATAAATGATTTATTTGAATTTTATCTATTTTTTCTAAATCTTCTCCATTATTTGGACACTCTTCTAAATCCAAGAAATAATTAAAACGATTAATTGATTGACTGTAATAAGGCATCTTCTGGAAAATTTGTTGAATTGCCGAAATGAAGTCTCCTAGAATTTGTCCAATATATCCTATAAATGTAATGATTTCTCCTACTGTTACATTTCCATTTAACATAAATATAATTCCAATGCCAAATCCTGCAACATAGCAATATGCCCATAGCCAGTTTATAACACTACTTATTTTATTTTTTGCTACGCCTATTTGATAATCTGATTCATACATTTTATTATTAATTTGTTTGAATTTTTCTATTTGTTCATTTTGTCTATTATATGATTTTACTAATAAAAATCCATCTGTATTTTGTTCTATGTTTTTTGATAGTTCTACATATGTTTTTCTTGATTTTTCAACTTCTTTTTTTAATTTTTTGTAATAGCAATACAATGCTATTGCTGTTAGTGGAAATGCTGGTATTAAATATAACGCTAATTCTTTATTTAGTTGATTCCATATTAATATAATTCCCATAATCGGCGTTATACACATTTTTGTAATCCAATACCAAAAATCTCCTAATACTTTATGAATTGATAATAATTCTTTTGTTAAATATGCTAAAAATACTCCTTTATTTTCTTTTTCAAAGTATTCTGGTTTTACTTTTTGTAAGTTTTTTATTACTTCTTTTCTTAAATAAGTATCTGATTTTCTTGATGTTGTAAAATATAATGTTCTGTACAGAGTCCTTGGAATATATACTATAACACAATAAAATATTAACCAATATGCTTGTTCTATTATTTGTTCTTGGTTTATTGTTTCTTCCATTAATAAGTTTAATATGTTTCCTATTATTTGTGGTATTTTGAATGATATATATATTACTAGTGAGTGTAATATCACTCCTAATAAATGATATGGTTGTATTCTTATTATTTCTTTTTCTACTATTTTGTTGTATCTTTTCATTTGTTTCTCCTGTTTTTTATTTTATATATTTGTTAATCTACTAATATGTTTTATATCAAAGTTTACTATTGCTGTCAAGGGCTTCACCAAATCCCAAAAAAAATATCTCTTTATTTTTAATTCATGAACTATTTGTACCTATATTAATATTTCTTACATAAAGTTACAATCTTTTTAGCAATTTTTTTGTTTTTTTATATTTTTCTATTGACAACAAATTATTAAATGTGCTATTATAATTATTGTCATAAGAAATGCGGATGTGGCGGAATTGGTAGACGCGCTGGTCTTAGGAACCAGTGCCAACGGCGTGGGGGTTCGAGTCCCTTCATCCGCACCAATAACTAATCTGTTCGAACTACAGATACAAAAATCAATCAGAAAATAAAATCTGGTTGATTTTTTTGTTAATTAAAAACAATATAAAGTTACATACATAAAATGCAAGTTTTGAAAAGCACTATTAATATACCATTTTACTTGTAATGATATAAATTTTATGCTAGAATAAAAATGATAATTGATTAAATTTTATATAAGAAAGTAGGAAAATTATGAAAAACATTATTTTAACTTCAAATGGCTTCATAAATTCTAGTCCAAGAAGTAAAGAAATAGATGAACTATTTCAAAAAATAACCAAAGAAAAAAAAGTTCTTATAATTGGTAATGCAACTTTGGGTGGTAGCAACGCAAGTCAAAGAGAAGCTGTAAAAAATAATTTTGAAAATGTTGGAGCAAAACAAGTAGATATAATTGATATAACCAAGGAAAATATAAATGATATTTTAACATATGAAATTGTATATACTATGGGTGGTGACCCCAGATATCTATTAGACTTAGTCGAAACTACAAATATTAAAGAAATTTTAACAAAATTTCTAAAATCAGGTGGCATATATATTGGAGAAAGTGCGGGCAGTATGATTTTAGGAAATAATTTAAAATGGATTTGGGAAATAAAAAAAGGAACAAAGCCTAAATATGATATAGAACCAACAAGTTACGAAGGCTTGGGTTTTACGACTTATAATATTTTTCCACATTGGAATACTGTTAAAGAAGATATAAAGAAAAAAGTTCTTGAATATAGTGAAACAATTACTCCTTTAAATGATGGTGAATTTATTGAAATTGAAGCATTTCAAGCTAAATAGTATTTAATATTTTCTCAACATCTTTTTATTATATAAAAAAATGAGGTGAACAACTCACCTCATTTTTTTCGAAAGTGTTAGATTCCAAGAAGCAACCTCAAATAAATCTCGGCTCCTGTCATTTCTTTTTTAGGAGTTTCCCTCGTTACTTCTACTGTTGTTGTCGTCTTTCCTTTTGTCTGCATTGTTTTTCAACCTCTTTCTTTCTTTTTACATTGCTCATTGCAATACTTTTATTTTATCACCATTTACAAATATTGTCAATCTTATTTACATAAAAAATACAATACAATTCCTCCACAAATTGATAACAAAAATCCTATCATTTTCAATCCCAAAGAACCTTCATTTTGATCCCCAAAGCCAAAAAATTTTTTAGTTATGCTCCTAGCGTCATATATAAAAATTACTCCTATCAAAATAAGTAATAACATCAACAATCTCATTATAATATTTAACATTTTCTCAACATCCTTCTATTTTTATATTTATATATTAATATTTTTTGCTTAAAAAGTCAAGAAAAAATGGGGCACTGCCCCATTTTTCTCCAATTACTCCTCGACAACTTCATCCTCTGCGATTTTTTCCAGTTCGTCAAAAACGTTTTTAGCCATAGACTTAACTATATTAGCTATTGGGTTTCCATTTCTGATAAGACTTTCATCTTCAAGATTTTCTGTCTTTACCTCATCAAGTTCTGCTTCAAGTTCGACCAAAAAATTATCTTTTTGTCTCTCCGTGTACAGTGGATCAATCTTTTTCATCTGTTTTTGTGCATACACTGCAAGCTCATCCATCTTTTCTTCTGGGTGTCTTACCTTTCTTGCAACCATAAATGCTAACACATTTGTGGTTTTATTGCCTAAACCAAGTTTTTTTGCCTGCTCCTTTGAAAGTTCTCTGATTACTTCTTTGTTGTTTTTCATTGTTTTTTCTCCTACTAATATGTGCCTTATAAGGACTTATTGTTTTTTAGTTACATGGACCACATTGGTCACTATCTATATAATAGCACAATTTACATAATTTTGCAAATTTTTATAAAATTCTTATATCACGTTCTAATAAAAATAATCTAACATATATTTTAATAAACTATTTTTCATGGAGGTAAAACATGCAAAAATCAAAATATATCCCATTATTAATTATAACTATTCTAATCAATACAATAATCTGTACATATTCCCTTTCTTATGAAGATTCAACATCATATATATGGTCAAGTAATTTAGGAACAATAGAAACAAGTTCCCCTATCTACGCCTTAGAAACAAATTCCGAAATAGAAAATAACAATTCATTAAACTTAGAAAGCGGAGCAGCCATATTAATAGAACAATCAACAGGACAAATATTATATTCACACAATGCACATGAGCAGTTACGTCCTGCATCTGTTACAAAAATAATGAGCATATTATTAATAATGGAGCAAATTGATAGCGGAAATCTATCATACACAGATACAGTAAGTTGCTCTGAAACCGCACGTTCTATGGGAGGTTCACAAATATGGCTTGACCCAAGAGAAACCCTTACAGTAGATGAAATGTTAAAAGCAATATGTGTCGTATCTGCAAATGACTGTGTAGTTGCCATGGCTGAACATATTGCAGGATCAGAAGAAGCCTTTGTACAAATGATGAATGACAAAGCAAAAAAACTCGGAATGAATGACACAACATTCAAAAACTGTCATGGAATTGATGAAGATGGTCACGTAACATCTGCCTATGATATTGCATTAATGTCACGTGAACTCTTAACAAAACACCCAGACATAACCAAATACACAACAATATGGATGGACACTTTAAGAGACGGAAAATCTCAACTTGTAAATACAAATAAATTAATAAAAACATATAGAGGAATTACTGGATTAAAAACAGGTTCAACTTCACTTGCCTTATATAATCTATCTGCAAGTGCAACACGTGACGATTTATCATTAATAGCTGTAATTATGAAAGCACCTTCTACAAAAATCAGATTTGCAGAAGCACAAAAATTATTAGATTATGGATTTAATAAATTTTCATTTAAAAGTTTTGGAAAAAGTGGTGATATAATTCAAACTGTTTCTGTTAATAAAGGTGTAAATAACCATGTTGATGCAATTTTAGGAAACTCAGCTGGTACTTTAATAGAAAAAGGTAAAGAAAATCAAGTTACACAAACTGTTGAAATTAATAACAATATTGAGGCTCCTATAAAAAAAGGTGACATTATTGGTAAAGTTGTATTTTCTTTAGATGGTTCTGAACTTTCTTCAACCAATTTAGTTTCTTCTTCTGATGTTGATAAAATTAGTTTGTTCACTATGTCTAAAAAAATTATTTATAGCTGGGTAGATTTGCTAAGAAGTTAAAATTCAAGATATAAAAATAGGGATTAAAAGACAAATCTTCAATCCCTATTTTTTCAAAAAATTTATTTTTGTTTTAATCTCAAATATCCAAGTTCAACCCAACTATTATAAGCAAGATTAATCTTAAATACCAACTTAGGCTTAGCACCAGCCCTATTCTTATCAATAACACAAGAATAATATCTAACATCAGGATCGTCTGATTTTTCCAAATCAAAAAACTCAGTATCAACCTCTTTTAAAGAATATTCATATTCATCTAAATGCTCTCTTGAAATTTGTTTAAACAAGCACAATGTGTCCAAAACTTCTTTAACTGTCCTGCTGACGGCTAAATCATTAACATCCAAATTAATTGGAGATGTAGCATTTTCTGCTAACTGTAATGATGAACATATAAATATATTAAAGTTTTGTGCTAAATTTGAAAGTATTGTTGCTGTTTTCTTTATTTCTTCTGGATTTCCAATATTACTTGTATCTGTTTTTAATGTATCATAAAACACATATTCAATATGTTCTTTATAATAATAATTTACAATAACCTTTTTAAGTTCATCATTTGTGTGATCTGTAATATTAATAAAATATATTGAATTATTTATTTGTTTGCTAGCCCAGTCTATGGCTTTTATAGTTTTATTAAAATCTGTTGAAATTTTAAAAAGTCTTCTTACAAATTGTCCTTGTGTCTCTCCTTCTTCTTTTAAAACATATCCATTTTCATCTAATTTAGCATCTTTTTTATTATCTGGTCTAAATTTGAATTCTAGTAATTCAGTTTCTGATACATGTATATCTTGTCCATGTATCTTCTGAATTTCTGGATTATTAAGAATTGTAGTAATTAAGCATAATTTCATTTTTTCTTCTGACATTTCATTTGATATTACTAGGACTTTCTTTTGGTGCACTAATGCTGTATATGCAGAAATATCCATAGTTAATCTACTCTTACCACAGTTTGATGGCATAGCAAATGCCATCGTTTCCCCTTTTCTTATTCCTTTAAATACTTCTGTTATTACTGGAAATGGATATGATAATCCATTTGCTAATTCATTTTCTCCACTTTCTAAAAATTCAACTAATTCATCACTTAAAACAGCTGATTTAAATTTTTGTGTTACTTTTACTTGATCAATTGTATCTTTAACCTCTTCTGGTGACATTTTATCATATAATTCATACTCTGTTATTTCAACAATTTTTTCTTGTACATTTCTTTCAGGTGTTTCAATATATGCTTTTCTAAGTATAAATAATTTTTTCAATTCATCATATATTTCTTCTACGTTGAATTCATTTTCTCTTGCTTTTTTTCTTAATTTATTCTTTAATTCATATACTTCCTCTGAATCTTTTGAAAAGTTGAATTTATCTTTTGCCTTTTCAGATGAATATTTAGAACCTTCATTAAATAATATACTTTTATAAATATTTAACATTGCATCATCTTCAAAGATACAATCATCAAAAATAAAATAATATTTTGAAATCAACTTAGGATTATCTAGCAAAATACCTATAAAATCCTGTTCTAACTCTGGGTTACTTAGCTCATCAGGATATTTTCCTTCTTCATCTTCTTGTGATGATACATCTAGAACTTCTTCTTGGTTTTGTTTGGCATTTTCTTCAATATCCTTTAATTTTCTCATCCTTTTAAGTGCTTCAAGATAATCTCCCTTTGATATTATATTTTTTATGTTTTCAATTTCTCTACTATTTTCTCTTGTGACTTCTATATTGTCTAATAAATCATATATTTTATCTATACTATCCATAATTTTTTCCTTTCGCTCACTTTTTTCCCTTTGGAGGTGGTCCGACCAATGTGGGCTATGAGCCAAACCACCAGGTTTTTATCTTAATCTTTCTTCTACCTTAGCAAGCATATCTTTGTATTTTTCTAATTTATCTTTTTCTTCTTGTATTTTCTTTTCAGGTGCTTTGTTAACAAATCCTGGATTTGAGAGCATTTTTTCGCATCTTGCTACTTCACTTTCTAATCTAGTCTTTTCTTCTTCTAGTCTTTTTCTTTCTTCCTCCATGTCTACTAAATCTTCTAGTGGCATATATAGCTCAATTCCATCTTTTAAAATGCTTATTGCATTTTCTGGTATTCCAGATTTATCTTTTTGAACTACTATTTTTTCTCCAAGTCCTAGCTTTAAGATAAAATCTTTTGCTTCCCAGATTTCATTTTCATATTTTTTAGTTACAAATATTAATTCTGATTTTTTTGATGGATGGATATTCATGTTTGCCCTTACATTTCTTATTTCTGTAATGATTTCTTTTATTTTTTCAACTGTTTGTTCTTCTTCAACAAAATTTAATGTTTCTTTATATTTTGGCCATTTTGACATCATTAATTCTTTTTCATTATATTGTACTAATTTGCTGTAAATTTCTGATGTTACGAATGGCATGAACGGATGTAATAATTTTAGTGATATTCCAAATACATAGTCAAGTACAAAACATACTCTTACTTTTTCTTCTTGATTTTCACTGTATAATCTTGTTTTTACCATTTCTATATACCAGTCACAAAATTCATTCCAAATAAAGCTATATATATTATCAAGTGCAACACCTAGATCGTAATTTTCTATGTTTTTAGTTACATCTCTAATTACTTTGTTTAGTTTACATATAATCCATTTATCTTCTATTCTTAAACCATTTTCTTTAAAAGATTTTGTTTCTCTATCATAATTTTCATCAAAAAATTTGATTACTTCTTCATCTTCTACTAAATTCATTTTTATAAATTTAGCTGCATTCCAAATTTTATTTGCAAAATTTGATGCTTGTTCTAGTTTTTCTGGCATATATCTAATATCATTTCCCATTGTTGTTCCAGAAAGAACTGAAAATCTTAGTGCATCTGCTCCATATTTGTCAATTATTTCAATTGGGTCAATTCCATTTCCTAATGATTTTGACATTTTTCTTCCTTGTGAATCTCTTACAATTCCATGTACTACAACATCTTTGAATGGATTTTTGTCAGTTAGTTCTAAGCCTTGTGTCATCATTCTTGATACCCAGAAAGTTATAATGTCATATCCAGTAACCAATACATTTGTTGGATAAAATGTTTTGTAGTCTTCTGATTCTGTATTTGGCCAGCCTAATGTTGAGAATGGCCATAATGCTGAACTGAACCATGTATCTAGTGAATCTTCATCTTGATGTAATTTTGTTGAACCGCATTTTTCGCATTTTTCTGGCATTTGTTTTGCTGCATGCATATGTCCACATTCGTCACAGTAGTATACTGGTATTCTGTGTCCCCACCATAATTGTCTTGATATACACCAGTCTTGAATATTATCTAACCAGTTGAAATACATTTTTTCATATCTTTTTGGAACAAATTTTACTTCGTCATTTCTAACTGCATCTGCTGCTCTTTTTGCTAAATCTTTCATTGATACAAACCATTGCTCTGATATTCTTGGTTCTATTGTGTTATGACATCTGTAACATTTTCCGACATTATGTGTATAGTTTTCTATTTTTACTAAATTTCCTAATTCTTGTAATTTTTCTACAATTAGCTTTCTAGCTTCAATTGCTGGCATTCCTTTATATTCTGGAACTAAATCTCCCATAATTGAACTGTCATCAAATACTTCTATAATTTCTAGGTTATTTCTCAAACCTGCTTGGTAATCATTTGGATCATGTGCTGGTGTGATTTTAACACATCCTGTTCCAAATTCTTTTTCTACAAATTCGTCAGCTATTATTGGTATTTCTTTGTTCATTATTGGTAAAATACATTTTTTGCCTACTAAGTCTTTGTATCTTTCGTCATCTGGATGTACTGCAACTGCTGTGTCTCCAAGCATTGTTTCAGGTCTTGTTGTTGCTACTATAATATATCTGTTTGGTTCACCTGCAATTTGATATCTAATATGCCATAAGTGTGATGGTTCGTCTTCATATTCAACTTCTGCATCAGATATTGTTGTATGACATGATGGACACCAGTTTATCATTTTCTTACCTTTATATATTAATCCTTTATTATACAATTGGATAAATTGTTCTAATACCGCTTCTGATAATCCTTCATCCATTGTAAATCTGTCTCTGTCCCAGTCACATGAACATCCTAGTCTTCTTTGTTGTTTTTTTATTGTTCCACCATATTCTTTTGTCCATGCCCATGCTCTTTCTAAGAATTGTTCTCTTGTTATGTCTGCTTTTGTTAAGCCTTCTTCTTCTTTCATTTTTGCAACAACTTTTACTTCTGTTGCTATTGCTGCATGGTCAGAACCTGGAAGCCATAGTGTGTTGTATCCTTGCATTCTTTTGAATCTTATTAATATATCCTGTATTGTGTCATCTAGTGCATGTCCCATGTGTAGTTTTCCTGTTACGTTTGGTGGTGGCATCATTATGCAATAGCTTTCTTTTGTTTTATCCATACTTGGTTTAAAGTATCCTTTTTCTTCCCATTCTTGATATAATTTTTCTTCAAAGTCTTGTGGGTTGTATTTGTCGTTTAATTTTTTATCCATTTTTGATTCCTCCCTATTGTTTTAAAATTTAATTGAATACTTACATTCAAATTCTTTATTCTTCTCTAATTTTATAATATTTTCTTTATCTTTATAAATCTGTGTACTATCTATTCTATCTGCTGTATTTTGCCAAGGCTCAATGCAGACGAATGGTGCTCCTTTTTTTGACCACAGAGCCAAATATGGAAAACCTGTAAAATCAAATTCTAATATTTTTTTGTTTGTTTTATGATTTTGCAAAACAACCTTATTTGATTTTATATTTTTCATAATAACAGCATCATTATCAAAAGTATTCTCTTTTAAATAAATTTTATTATCCTCTAAAATATTATCAGCAATTTCTGTATCTATAAGTCCATCTTTCAATTTTAAAAATTCTATTTCATCTTCATTTTCTGAAAAAGCAATTTCATATTCACCATTACTATAATCACAATTAAATGCTGGATGTCCACCTAATCCAAAGTATATTGATTTTTCATCTACATTTTTTACTTTATATGTTACTATTAAAGTATCTTTTTCAATTTCATATATAACGTGTAGTTCAAATTTATATGGATATTTTTTTAATGTTTCTTCATTATATTTAAGCATATAATGATGTTCATTTTCTGTTTTTGATATTTCTTCAAATTTCATATCTCGTGCAAATCCATGTTGTGACATTTCATATGTTTTTCCTTCTATTTCTGTTTTTGAATTTTTAAGTTGTCCTACTATTGGAAATAAAATTGGTGCTTGTCTTTTCCAAAATGCATTACCATTTTTGTCTAATACTTGTGCTCCTTGAAATAGCATTTCTTTATCATTTTGTTTTATACTTGTTAATTCTGCTCCTTCTTTTTTTGTTTGTATTTTTAGCATTTTATACCTCCTTCATATTTTTTGTAAAAAAGAGATTGATTGACAATGATTTCTCTAATATATAGAAAAACTCGCCAATATGCTTTTTATTTAAGCATAAGGGCGAGCTTTTGTCTCACGGTACCACCTTAATTATTATTTATTTAATAAATAATATCTCTTTTTACTTTAACGCAGTATTACGTATAATCCTATTTTTATTTTCAGATTATCAACTCCAAAGCTACTTTCCATTTATCTTTATTTTAGAAGTTTCCAGCCTATGACTTCTATTCTCTTTAAATTAGTTTTAAATGTACTTCTCTTTTTCTTCGTTTTTATAATTTATACTATTATGTCATTTTCATTTTTTAATATACTATAATTATATATCTTTTTATTATTTTTGTCTAGTAGAATTTTAAAATTAATAATTTTTGAATTATCCTAATATACTAGTTTAAATTATTGTTTTTGCATATCTATTTTAAATATAGGAAAAAGGCAATACAAAAAGTATTGCCTTTCTCTGTCGAAAAACTGCTTTACACAAATTCCTTTGGTGGTAACAACATATCTGCTGCATCCCAAAGTAAAATCATATATTCTGCATTTATATCCTCTTCTATTGAGAGGTTAAATTGCACCGCAGCCTCCTCCGGTTCCCAATAGCGTTGTTTTACAGCACAAACTTCTTCCCAAGTTGGCCATCTATTTTCACCACAAACAGCCACTACTTTTTCTTCTCCTGGTACTAAAAAATCTCTTTTCGCATTTGCAAAATAAATTTCTTTTGCTTCTTTGTAAGCCTTTAAAACTTTTTCACGAAGCCTTTTCTCACTTTTTTCTGAAAGTCTTTTATTGCGCCATAAATGCAGTGCAAACTCACATATATTAACATATTCTGATTTTGGTGGATGAATCTGTATAGCAATTTCATCTTTCTCAAAAAAGCAATCTTTCATTCTACACATCTCATCATATGTTGCACAACGAGAATGCATATAAACTATAACCCGTTCCCACTCATTATGAATATAATTAAATCCTGTTATTTGCACAATCTGGTCTTCAAAAATTGTTAAAAACTCCGATCGTGTTTCTGCTTCTATTCCATTCATCCGCAAAAAGCTTTCAGCAATAATGTCATGCTGCAATTCAATCTTTTTTAAATTTTTCATTTGTTCTTTCCTCCTTGTTATTGTTCGGAGGTCTATATGCCTCCGAAATTTTTTACATTTTTTCAAAGGCTATAAAATGTTATAACATTATTATACTACTAATTAACATAAAATTCAATAGTATTGTTTTATAAATATATACTCAATTTCACACTCAAATATTGTATATGCAATAAAAGTTCCTTAATGGTAGCCAATATCATGGACTATCGCTAAGGAACTTTTTTTATTCTAAATACTTCTTCAAAAACATACCAGTATAACTTTGTTCATTCTTACAAATTTGTTCAGGAGTACCAACAGCAACAACTTGGCCACCACCATCTCCACCTTCTGGACCCAAATCAATAATATGATCACAAGTTTTAATCAAATCCAAATTATGTTCAATAACAACAATCGTGTTACCAGTATCAACTAACCTTTGCAAAATATCAACCAATCTATGAACATCCGCAATATGAAGACCAGTTGTGGGCTCATCCAAAATATACAAAGTTTTTCCTGTCGCTCTTTTAGAAAGCTCAGTCGCAAGTTTAACCCTTTGAGCTTCTCCACCAGACAATGTTGTTGAAGGTTGTCCAAGTTTAATATAACCTAAGCCAACATCATACAAAGTTTGAATTTTCTGTTTTATTTTTGGAATTTTATCAAAAAACTCCAATGCTTCCTCAACAGTCATATCCAAAACATCAGCAATGCTCTTCCCTTTATATTTTACCTCTAATGTCTCTCTATTATATCTCTTACCTTTACAAACTTCACAAGGTACATACACATCTGGTAAAAAATGCATTTCTATTTTATGAACTCCATCACCATTACAACTTTCGCATCTTCCTCCTGCTACATTAAAACTAAATCTTCCCTTTTCAAATCCACGCAATTTAGCCTCATTTGTACCAGCAAAAATATCTCTAATTAAATCAAATACTCCTGTATATGTTGCTGGGTTTGAACGTGGTGTTCTTCCTATTGGAGATTGATCAATATTTATAATCTTATCAATATTCTCTAAACCTTTTACTTCTTTGCATTTTCCTGGTTTTTCAGAAGCACCATTCAACTCTTTTGCAATTGTTTTATATAAAACCTCATTTACAAGTGTTGATTTACCTGAACCGGAAACACCTGTAACACAAGTAAATACACCAAGTGGAAACTTCACACTTATATTTTTCAAATTGTTTTCTGTTGCATTTTTAACTTCAATTGCTTTTGATTTTACAACTTTTCTCCTTTTTTTAGGAATCTCTATTTTCTTTCTTCCACTTAAATATTGACCTGTAACAGAATCTTTTACTAACTTAACCTCTTCTGCTGTTCCCTGTGCCATAACATTACCGCCATGAACACCTGCACCAGGGCCAATATCAATAATCTGGTCTGCTGCATACATTGTATCTTCATCATGTTCTACAATTAACAACGTATTTCCTAGGTCTCTCAACTTTTTAAGTGTTGCTATTAATTTATCATTATCTCTTTGATGAAGACCAATACTTGGCTCATCTAAAATATACATAACCCCTGTAAGTCCTGAACCAATTTGAGTTGCTAAACGTATACGTTGTGCTTCTCCTCCTGATAATGTTCCTGCACTTCTTGATAATGTTAGATATTCAAGTCCTACATCTATTAAAAATTGAAGTCTTTTATTAATTTCTTTTAAAATCATATCTGCAATCATTGCTTCTTTTTGAGTTAATTTTAATGAACTCAAAAATTCCTTTAAAGCTTTTATTGACATATCTGTTATTTCATTTATATTTTTATCATTTATTTTGATGCATAATATTTCTTTTTTCAAACGAGCACCATTACATGTATGACAATGTGAATTTGTCATATACATTTCGTAAAACGCTCTCATTCCTTGTGATTGTGTTTCACTGTGACGTCTATCAAGTGTTGGTAACACACCTTCAAATGGTGCTGTAAACTTTCTTACACCAGCAGCAGAAGAATACTCAAAATCAATTTTTTCATCTCCTGTACCATATAAAATTTTTTCCATAAACCATCTTGGCAATTTTTTAATAGGAACACCTTTTATCTCCACACCATAATGTTTTGCAATACTTTCAAAATACATTTTAGCCATTGTATCGCCTTTTTTCATTGTACTTGCACCAAATGCCTTAATTCCATCATATAAGGTTTTATCTTTATCTGGAACAATTAAATCTTCGTCCATTTTCATCAAATATCCTATACCCATACAAGTTGGGCAAGCTCCATATGGATTATTAAATGAGAACATTCTTGGTGTTATTTCTGGAAAACTGAAACCACAGTCTGGACATGCATAGTTTGAGCTATATAAAACTGTTTTATTTTCGTCTTTTGTTATAATATTTACCAAAACAAGATTATCAGCATGTTTTAAAGCTATTTCAACAGACTCAGTAAGTCTACTTCTTATTTCTTGTTTTACAACTAATCTATCAACAACTAATTCAATTTCATGTTTTTTGTTTTTATCTAGTTTAATTTCATCTGATAAATCATAAACTTCGCCATCAATTCTTGCTCTTACAAATCCATCCTTTTGGTAAACCTCTAATTGTTTTACAAATTCTCCTTTTCTGCCTCTAACAACAGGTGCTAATATTTGAATTTTTGTGCCTTCTTCAAGTTCCATAATATTGTCAACTATTTGGTCTATTGATTGTTTTTCGATTTTTTTACCACAGTTTGGACAATATGGTACACCTATATTTGCATATAATAAACGAATATAGTCATATATTTCTGTTACTGTTCCTACTGTTGAACGTGGATTCTTAGATGTTGTTTTTTGGTCTATTGATATTGCTGGTGATAATCCTTCTATTGATTCAACATCTGGTTTTTCCATTATTCCTAAGAATTGTCTTGCATATGAAGATAAACTTTCTACATATCTTCTTTGTCCTTCTGCATATAACGTGTCAAATGCTAGGGATGATTTTCCAGATCCTGAAAGTCCTGTTATTACTACCATTTTGTTTCTTGGTATTTCTAAGTTTATATTTTTTAGATTATGTTCTTTTGCACCTTTTATTATTATTTTATCATTCATCTT
>FR901894.1:0-2571 GCA_000438255.1 Clostridium sp. CAG:389 | reverse complement strand
TATTCCTCCATGTATGCTTTTGCCCTTTGGTGTACATTTCTTTTAAGACAATTTTATTATACTATATTCCCTTTCCAAAAACAAGAGTTTGGTAAAGGTTTTTGCTGTCTGAACAAGACATTATCCTTAGCAACCTTAAATAATTCATTTAAAGTCTGCCAAATCATATCTTTTGTATCTTTATCAATATTTTTATATGAAGCCATCATAGTTTTTGCACTAGAAAACCAATTGTTTTTTAGTTCTTTCATAGTCTGTGCATCTGTCGTATTTAAAATATCAAAAACAACATCTATAACTTGTTCTCTTTTAGCTGGTTCAACATTTTCAAGCCATTCCTTAATTGTTTTATCTACAAATTCACTTCCATTTGTAACTTCCTCTAATGTGACAAACGCTTTACCCAACACTTCCCAACTATACAAGTCATGTTGCATTATTCCTTTTTGTACACTCTCTACAACAGTATATTTTTCTCTATGATTCATTAACCTTCCTATAACAGATGATTGAGGGATATATGTATGAACTTTTTTTATCATTTCTTGATATTCTGGCGTTTCTATTACATCATCACAAAAGCCTGGTCCATCATTATTATATACATTTATTATTCTATCTTTTATTTCATTACTTACAAATGTTGCAGCATAAACAGCTATATTTCCGCCTTTTGAGTGTCCTCCAATCCTTATTTTTTTATTCGGATATTCTTTGGCAATCATTTCTAAGTATTTTTTTGCTGATATTTGTGATGCAATATGACTTTTGAAACTCATATTTAAGTCTTCTTTCCAGCCTACGATTGTATTATCTGTTCCTCTATAAGATACAAATATAGTATTATCTGGCATTAGTATTGTGATTGCTGAAAATTGTTTTTCTTGTTCTACATCTATTTTATTTATATATTTTGTTGCGTACATTTCTCCATATCTTTTAGATTCTCCCATTAATGGAAATAAGTCGACATCATCTTTCCATAATATTGGTAATTTACTTACATCTTGTTTTTTGAATCTTTCACTTAGTTCTTTTATTGTAACAATTTCAGTTTCTTTTATTATATTGTCAAATGGAAAGTATGAAAATCTTGATAGTATTAGATTGTCGATTTCATTGAATTCTGATTGTTCTAAACTTAGGTCCCCTCTCCATTTTACGTAATCACATACATTTGCCATATTTTTTCCTCTTTTCTATTAATCTTATTTATCCATATTTTAAATCTTTTTATAAAAAAAGTAAAGAATAAGGTAGAAAATCTAATAATAAAATTTTCTACCTTATATGTCTTATCTAAGTTGAATGTACTGCTCACGGCTTACATAATTCCACCAGCCTTCAATCCGATTGTCAATAATGTACTTAACAACAGCGTCATAATCTTCTTTTGTTGTAACATAGGACAAACCTCCGTCGATTCCCGTAATCATGTCATTTTTGTCTGCAATCTTTCTTGCAATCCGCATCTGGTTTAAATCTCCTTCAAAAAAATATTTTTCTTCTCCCATAATTATGGTTCCTCCTTTTAAAATATTCTACTAGTAACTATATCTATATTATACCAAATTTATACCGGAAAGTCAAATTATGTAAATTATTCAAAAAACAAATCTAAAAAAGTCTTTTATTTTTCAGTAAATTTGTTTTGGCACAAAAATTTATGAAATAAATTTTCTGTTCAACATAATTTTATATATTAGAGAAGTTGCATAACTTTTCTAATATATAAAAAAAGTAGCATATAGCTACTGTCCTTTGACTTATGCAAGTCCATATTTCTTTTTGAATTTATCTGCTCTACCACCAACTGTTTCTTGTCTTAGGTTACCTGTCCAGTATGGATGACATTTTGAGCAAACATCTACTTTTATATCTTTTTTTGTTGAACCAACTTCTAAAACATTTCCACATGCACATGTGATTGTTGTTTGGTTATATGCTGGATGTATTCCTTCTTTCATTTCAATTTCACCTCTTTTTCGTTTTTATAACATGACTGTTTTTTATAATAACATATTATCAAAATTTTTTCAAGTATTATTTTTCAGTATTTGTATTTTTTTGCTCACTAAATATATATTGTGCAGATTGTAAAATTTCTTTGTTTAATGACATTTTATGTACCAATTTATTCATAATGTTAAATACACATGCTATTATTAATATTAACATTCCTATCTTTTTCCAATATTTTTTTAGCATAACTTTTCTCCTTCTCAAAATAATACATATCTATTATACTGTTATTTTACAAAAATGTCAATGAAAAATTACAAAAAGTTGCAGTTCAATGGAAATAAGTATAAATTGCTCTAAGTGGTAATATACCAATATTTAAAGTCAAAGACCCAATGGTAGACCCCAGATATGTTTTTGACTAAAAATATTGATATATTACCACTTAGAGCAATTTATACTTATTTTCATCGAACTGCGACTACAAAAATACAAGGAAATTTTATTAATGATATATGTTCTGATATTGTTATTTGCTTATATTTATTTTCTAACATTAAAATCACTCCAAGCCTAGTATTTTCAATATGTTCATTATATCATATTAAA
>FR901893.1 GCA_000438255.1 Clostridium sp. CAG:389 | reverse complement strand
ATAGCCAACTACACAGACAAAAGATTCTTACCAGACTATAATAGAATATCTAAATGAGGTGATATGATGATAAAATTTACAAAAATGCATGGACTAGGAAATGACTATGTATATATAGATGCAATTAATCAAAAAATACAAAACGAATTAAAATTAGCCCAATTTGTCAGTAACAGACACTTTGGAATAGGATCAGACGGACTAATTCTAATATGTGAAAGCAAAGTTGCAGATTTTAAAATGAGAATGTTTAATTCAGATGGAAGCGAAGCTGAAATGTGTGGAAACGGAATAAGATGTGTAGGAAAGTTTGTATATGACAAAGGATTTACAAGCAAAACGACAGTAACAATTGAAACTCTTGCGGGAATAAAAACATTAAAATTAAACATAAAAGATAAAAAAGTTGAGACAGTAAGAGTTGATATGGGTGAACCGATACTAGAAGCCGATAAAATTCCAGTAATATCAAAAGAAGAGCCAGTAAAAAATCTAGAATTAGGGGCTGAAAATAGAAAATTTAAATTTACATGTGTATCAATGGGAAATCCACATGCCATTACAATAGTTGAGAATACAAAAGAATTTGAAGTAGAGAGATATGGTAAAATATTAGAAGTTGATAAAGCATTTCCCAAAAAAGCAAACATAGAATTTGCACAAGTAATAGATAAAGAAAATATAAAAATGAGAGTTTGGGAGAGAGGAGCAGGAGAAACACTAGCATGTGGAACAGGAGCATGTGCTACAGCAGTTGCTTGTAATCTTCTAAATTTAACAGGAAGAAAAGTCAATATAGAATTATTAGGTGGAATATTAAATATAGAATGGAATGAAAATGATAATCATATATATATGACAGGACCAGCTGTAACAGTATTTGACGGAGAGCTTTACAAGGAGGCGATTAGATGAGTTATATAAATGAAAATTTTTTAGAATTACAAGATAGCTATTTATTTTCTACAATAGCTAAAAAAGTTGCAAAATATGCACAAGAAAATCCAGATAAAAAAATAATAAAATTAGGAATTGGTGATGTAACAAAACCAATAGTTCCAGAATGTATTAAGGCAATGCAAGAAGCAGTAGCAGAAATGGGAACTGCACAGGGATTCAGAGGATATGGACCAGAACAAGGATATGAATTTTTAAGAGAAGCAATATCAAAAAATGACTATAAATCAAAAAATATAGAAATATCAACAAATGAAATATTTGTGTCAGATGGCTCAAAATGTGATTGTGGAAATATAGTTGATATATTTGCAAAAGATAATAAAGTTGCAATTACTGATCCAGTTTATCCTGTATATCTAGACACAAATGTAATGTCAGGAAGAAGCGGCAAATACAATAAAGAAAAAGAATCATATGAAAATATAATATATTTGCCAGTGACAGCTGAAAATGATTTCAAACCAGAACTACCAAAAGAAAAAGTTGACCTAATATATTTATGTTTTCCAAATAATCCAACAGGAACAGTTTTAGATAAAAAAGAATTACAAAAATGGATAAAATATGCAAAAGAGAATCAATCAATTATATTATATGATGCAGCATACGAGGCATTTATAACAGAAGAAAATATACCACATAGTATATATGAAATCGATGGTGCAAAAGAAGTTGCAATAGAATTTAAAAGCTACTCAAAAACAGCAGGATTTACAGGAGTAAGATGTGGATATGTAGTAATACCAAAAGAACTAAAAGGAAAAACAAAAAGTGGAGAAGAAGTAAGTTTAAATAAATTATGGAATAGAAGAACTTGCACAAAATTTAATGGAACTCCATATATAACTCAAAGAGCAGCAGAGGCTACATATACAGAAGAAGGAAAAAAACAAATTAAAGAAAATATAAATTATTATTTAGAAAATGCTAGAATTATTAGAGAAGGATTAGAAAAAGCAGGTTTTAAAGTTTATGGAGGAATTAATTCACCATATATCTGGCTTAAAATTCCAGAAGGGATGTCATCATGGAAATTCTTTGATAAATTATTAGAAGAAGCAAATGTTGTTGGAACGCCTGGAAGTGGATTTGGACCACATGGTGAAGGGTATTTTAGACTTACGGCTTTTAATACTAAAGAAAATACAATTGAAGCAATTGAAAGAATAAAAAATATTTTTATTGACAAGTAACATAAAATTATGGTAATATAAAGCCATGCAATTAATAAGACAATTGCATGGCTATTTAAAATAAAAAAATTTAAATCAAACAACTTAGGAAAAACATAAAATTAAAAAATCTTAAATTAATCTAAAAAGCTTAATTTCGAAGCAAAATCTCAAAAATTAAAAAATAAGGATTAAAAACAGAATATTATTAAATCTAGAAATTATCCCAAACATTTATAAAAAAATTAATAAAAGTGTTGATAACCCTAATACACTTATAATTTGTACATAATTTTAATAATTTATAGTCTATAATTGTCTTTTTAATTGTAAATAAATAATAAATATTTACTAAATAGTGTTGAAATATACAAAATAATTTAGTATAATTTAAATATGAATGAAAAAATCAATCAGTGGTTGGCATTTATCGACGATAATAATAAGGAGTTGGTGAATATGGCAGAAAATAAAAATGAAACATTAAAAAAAGCAAGAGAAGAGATGAATTACTTAACAGGAGATGCAGAATTAAGAAGACTTGCAGAACTAAGAGAAAAGTGGGAAATGGATAGAATAAGTGCAATAAGCCATGCAACTAAGATTGGAAAAGAAGAAGGGATAAAGGAACGGAATAAAGGAACGGTAAAGAAGAACGGAAAGAAAGAAGAAAAAATAAATGTTGCAAAAAAACTACTAAAAATGAAAATGACAGTAGAGCAAGTTGAAGAGGCAACAGGATTAACAAAAAAAGAAATAGAAGAAATAAAGAAAGATATATAATTATGTACAATAAGTAGGAACAAAAACTTGATTATTAAACTTAAAATTAATAGTCGAGTTTTTTATTATACGATAAAGTAACAAAATGCAAACAAAAATTTGTAAAGCCTATTGACTTTTTAATATTAAATCTATATAATATGCAAAGAAAATATATAAAAATAAAAAGGAAAAGGTGAAAATATGAAAGAACAATTTTTAGCATTATTAAAACAAGTTAAAAGAGAAGGAATAGAAGAATTAATAGAATTTATAGAAAAAACAGATTTTTTCACAGCACCAGCAAGCACAAGATTTCATGGAGATTATGAAGGAGGACTAGTAGAACACAGTATGAAAGTATATGAAATACTAAAACATAAAGTAGAAACAAACATAGAACCACTAAATGTAAATCCAGAAACATTAATACTAGTACCATTATTACATGACTTATGCAAAGCAAACTTTTATAAAGTAGATTACAGAAATGCCAAAAATGCATTAGGAGTATGGGAAAAAGTTCCATATTATACAATAGATGATACAATACCATATGGACATGGAGAAAAATCAGTAATGATGATAACAGAATATATGAAATTAACACCAGAAGAAAAATATTCAATACGCTGGCATATGGGTTATACAGAACCAAAAGAATTGTATAATACAATAGGAGCAGCATATAAAAAATATCCATTAGCATTATTAATGCATGAAGCAGACCTAGAAGCAACTTATTTTTATGATATATAATGTCATCTTTGAGACGTTTCTATTTAGAACATCATATAAAAAAGAACATTAAAATAGAGGGAGAAAAATTATGTTAGCATATATAAAAGGAACACTAGAAATGAAAATGACAGGATACATAGTAATAGATGTTGGCGGGCTAGGATACAAAGTATTTATGTCAGAATCAGGAATAGATAAATTAGGAAATATAGGGGAAACAGTAAAAGTACACACATATTATAAAGTAAGAGAAGATGATATAAGTATATTTGGATTTAACAGTTTAGAAGAATTAAGAATGTTCGAATTACTAATATCAGTAAGTGGAATAGGAGCCAAAACAGCAGTAGCAATGCTTGACGTATGTGAACCAACAGAATTTGCATTAGCAATAATATCAGAAGATGTAAAAACACTAACACAGATACCAGGGATAGGAGCTAAATCAGCACAAAGGATAATTTTAGAATTAAAAGACAAAATGAAAAAAGAACAACAAATTCAAGAATTAACAAAAGCTTCAAAAGGACTAAATTCAGTAAAAACAAAACTAGAAGAAAGAATAGAAAACGAAGAGAAAATTCAAGAAGCAATGGCAGCATTGCAAGTTCTAGGATATAACAAAAAGGAAATTGAAAAAGCATTTGATAAATTAGCAAAAGAAGATATGTCAACAGAAGAACTAATAAGAAAAGGATTAACAATACTTGGAAAATAAAAAGTTAGAGATTGATGACTTATCTCAATATCCAGGATGATTTTAGGAGAAAAATGATGAACAATAATGAACCATTAGCATACAGAATGAGACCAAAAACACTAGATGAATATGTTGGACAAGAACATGTACTTGGAAAAGACAAGATATTATATAGAACAATAAAAGCAGACAGACTATCTAGTATTATATTATTTGGACCACCAGGGTGTGGAAAAACATCGCTAGCAAAAGTAATAAGTGAAACGACAAAATACAAATTTTATAAAATAAATGCTGTAACAGCAGGTGTAGCCGACATAAAAAAAGTAATAGAAGAAACTAAAAATTTTATGATAAATCCAACAGGGAAAAGCATATTATTTATTGATGAGATTCACAGATTTAATAAATTACAACAAGATGCTTTGCTTCCATATGTAGAAAATGGACTTATTATTTTGATAGGAGCAACAACTGAAAATCCATATTTTGAAGTAAATAAAGCTTTAATATCAAGATCAATGGTTATAAAATTAGAACCATTAACAGAAGAAAATATATATACAATTTTAAAAAATTCATTAACAAGAGAAGATGGACTAAAACAATATAGTATAAAAGTTGAAGATGATACATTAAAAAAACTAGCAGTTATATCAAATGGAGATGTTAGAACAGCTTTAAATGGTTTAGAAATAGCAGTACTTACTACAAATATGGAATCAGATGGATATATTCACATAACAGATGAAGTTATTAAAAATTGTGTTCAAAGCAGAAAAGCAATTTTTGATAAAAAAGGTGACACACATTATGACAATGTAAGTGCATTTATTAAATCTATGAGAGGTTCAGACCCAGATGCAACAGTATTTTATTTGGCAAGAGCTTTGAATGGAGGAGAAGACCCAATGTTTTTGGCAAGAAGAATTGTTATTGCCGCATCAGAAGATGTTGGTATGGCAAATCCAAATGCACTAGTTGTAGCAAATGCGGCAATGCAAGCAGTACACATGGTGGGAATGCCAGAAGCAAGAATATTACTTTCAGAAGCTGCTGTATATGTAGCAACATCCAAAAAATCAAATGCATCATATATGGCAATAAATAAAGCATTAGAAGATGTGCAAAATAAAGATACAGGAACAATTCCTATGCATATAAGAAATGCACCAATAGAAGACATGAAAAAACTAGGATATCATGAAGGATATTTATATCCACATGATTTTCCAGGACATTGGGTAGAACAACAATATTTACCAGATAAAATGGTCGGAACAAAATATTATATAAAAGATGAAAATATACCTGATTAGTACAAATTAAAAAATTTTAAAAAAATTAAATAAAAAAGTAAAAAATGGGAAACCTACTTAAAAAGAAAAGTAGGTTTTTTTATGCTTCAAAAAAATAGAGAACAATTAAAAAAATATATGAGATTATCATTAATAGGATTTATAGCAGGATTAATAAGTGGATTTTTTTCAACAGGTGGAGGATTAATACTAGTACCAGCATTTTTATATTTACTAGGAATAGATTCACAAAAAGCAAGAGGAACATCAGTATTTTGCATACTTCCAATGGTTTTAACAAGTAGTATATTTTATTATAAAGGAAATTTTATAAATTGGAATGTGGCTATATTATGTGGAATTGGAGGAGCAATAGGAGGATATATTGGAGCAAAATTATTAAAAAAACTACCAGAAAGATATTTAAAAATCGCATTCACAATATTTTTATGTTATGTAGCAATAAAAATGATATTTAATTAGAAAAAAGGAATTAATATAGGAAAAAGGACATTTCATAAAAAAAATATAAAAAAACATAAAATATAAGTTAATATTAAAGTGATTGTAGAAAGAGGTAGAAAATGAACAAAAGAATAACAAATATATGTAGAAGTAAATGGAAAAATGAAAACGAACAATATCTATATGAATTACAAAAATTTTTAGACTTGACAGATAACATAGAAGATGAAAAATTAAGAAAACAAATAGTCTCACAAATGTTAAAATGTGATAAATGTGTGACAAATCTTGCAGAGGAAATTTTTGAAAATTTAAACGTAAATAATAAATAAAATAAAAGTGTGGTGAAATACATGAAAGAAATAATTATAGGAATAGTTTCAGGAATAGTAAGTGGAACCGGCATGGGAGGAGGAACTATTCTAATTTTTTTATTAACTTTTATGTGTGGGATAGAACAACACATAGCACAAGCAACAAATTTAATATTTTTTATACCAACATCAATCGTAGCAATAATTGTCAACATCAAAAATAAGAATATAAAATTCAAAATAGCAACAATTATTTCAATATTTGGAATTTTAGGAGCCATAGTTGGAGCTAATATATCTATTCACACAGATGTAAATAGATTAAGAAAATTCTTTGGGATTTTTTTGGCAGTAATTGCTATTCATGAAATATATACCATTATAAAAGAGAATAAAAAAATAAGAAAAGGACATAATAAAAATAAAATTGACAGACAAAATATCTGAAAATATTTTCAAGAGACGATGGCAAATCGAAGGGAAGGATAATTATGAAATTTACAAAAGGCTTATTAGTTGGTGGTTTAATAGCAACTGGAATATTAATGATGTATAGTGATACAAACATGATGAATAAAAATAAAATGATGAAAAAGGGTAAAAAATTTGCAAAAAAAGTAGGAATACTATAAATTTAAAAAAATATATTTACAATCAAAAAGATGCTAGATAAATAGCATCCTTTTTTATATAATATGAAAATTATTATTCACAACATTCTCTTTTATCATCACATGGCTTGTCATCAAAGCAAGGTTTCTTATCACCTATAAAACAATCACATTTGTCATGTTTGTCACCTTTTAAGCATTTCCCTTCATGATGGCATTTTGCACAAATTTTTATTTTCTTTGTAGCATTTGCCCAAATTTGAATAGCATAATGTCTATCAGGGCAAAGAGGACCAAATACGAATTCTCCTTCTTTATCTGTAAATGTGTGACCTATTGGTTTTCTAACTTCTTTACCACAGTCATAAGCAATTTCTGTTAATTTTACCACAGCATCACTAACAGGTTCTTTGAAACAATCTTTTATAACTCCATAAATAACATCTCTGTTATCTTCTGGTAAAGTAATATCTAAATCAAATTGTTTACCTCCTGATATAACACCATCAACATCTAAAATTGGACATCCAGGTTTCTTTTCTTCCATTTCCATAAAAATTACATCCTTTCAATTAATATATATTTCAAACATAATGTTTGATTAATATATAATATGACAAGAAACACAAAAAATTGAGTAGAAATTACTTTTTAAAACACAAAACTAATTGACAAATAATATTTTTTGGTATAACATAAATTTAGGAGGAAAATTCTATGAGTAAAAAAACGAATGAAATTAGAAGAAAAATAAAAGAAAAAGAAGAAAAATATAAAAGAAAATTAACATATAAAGAAGTAAAAAGAATAGAGAAAGATGTACTAAAAAAATACAACAGGAGAAAAAAAATAGCAGGGATATTTTTAGCATTAGGAATAACAACAGTAGGAGGAGCAACAGCTGGACTTTTATTGGCATCAGGATCAAATGATGTACCAGAAAATGCAAAAAAAACAGAGGCAACCATAGAAAATTCAGAAAAAACAGATACATCTAAAAAAACAAATGACTTTAAAGAAAATCTTCAAACACTAACATATAGTCAAATAACAGAAGAAATAGCAAAAGAATATAATGAAGAATATGATACAAACTTAACAGCATCAGATATATCATATATAAAAAGTAATCCACAATATTTAACAATAGATGAAGATGGTACATATGTACAAGATTATAGACAATCAGGAGAAAATAATGAATATATATACGATAATATAAAAGATGTATATGTATTTATAAACAAAAAGGATGATACAATAATATCTTCAATAGGAAAAGTAGAAAATGAAGTTAAGAATATTGACACAAATATAGTAATGTTATCAGGAAAACAAGAATATGTTGAATCAGATAAAAAAATAGATATAACAAAAGGAAAAGATAAAGAACAACTAGAAGAAATGTATAAAGCAATGCAAGAAAAATCAAAACAAAAAACACAAGATGACACACAAGAAAAACAAGTAAAAAATGAAGAAAGAGAATAAAAAATTAACTTTAAATTTTTCAACAAAGAAAAATATACAAATAAAAAACAAAGATGAATAAATTACCACTCTTTGGCAAACAATAAAAACAAAAATGTTTGCAAGGAGTGGAATTTTTTTGAAAGAAAATAGAAAACTAAAAATAACAGGGACAATGCTAGAAAAAAAACAATTAGAAAAGCACCTAGAAAAAATAGCATCAAGTCACAACACAACATCAAAATCACAAAAAGACACATACCCAGTGCCACAACTACTAGAAAACTTTAAAACAATAGAAGAAGTATATAACCTATTAAATGAACATCTAAAATTAGGAATAAACATACATCCAGCAGGAGAATGGATACTAGACAATTTTTATATAATAGAAGAAACAGTAAAACAAATTGAAAAAGAATTACCATTAAATAAATACACAAATTTTGTAGGAATAGCAAATGGAGAATACAAAGGCTTTGCAAGAATATACGTTTTAGCAACAGAAATAGTAGCATATACAGACAACAAAATAGAAAGGCAACAATTAGAAGACTACTTAATAAGTTATCAAAGTAAAAAAACACTAAGTATGGACGAAATATGGAATATAGGAATGTTTTTGCAAATTGCAATTATAGAAAATATAACAGACATATGTGCACAAATATATAGTAGCCAAATACAAAAATATAGAGCAGAAAACATAGCAGAAAGACTAGTTGAAAATAAAGATAGAACACAAATTAAATTTAAAAACACTAAAATAGAAAAAGAGATATTTCAAGATATGAGATATCCATTTATAGAATATATGTCATATATTTTAAAAAGATATGGGAAAAAGGGAAATGCATATTTAAATGTAGTTGAAGAAGTAGTTGAAAAACTTGGTACAACTGTATCTGATGTAATAAAAAAAGAACATTTTGAAATCGCAACACAAAAAGTTCTAATAGGAAATAGTATTACAAGTATCAAAGAAATACAGAGAATAAATTTTTTAGAAATATTTGAAAAAATAAATGGTGTAGAGGAAATATTAAAACAAGATCCAGCAAATGTTTATGAAAAAATGGATTACAAAACAAAAGAATATTATAGAGGAAAAATAAAGGAAATAAGTAAAAAAACAAAAATTTCTGAAATCTATATAGCAAGAAAAATGTTAGAACTAGCACAAGATTATTTAAAAGAAAACCAAAGTGAAGAAGAACATTCACAAGTGAATCAAGATAAAACAAAAATTTCAAAGAAAACGCATATTGGATATTATTTAATAGACAATGGAATAAATAAATTATACGAAAAATTAGAATACACAAACCAAAAAGAAAAAACACCAGAAACAAAAGCAAAAATATATATTACAACAATATCAGTATTAACAATAATTTTCTCAATATTTTTAAGTTACATTTTAAATCTAAAAATAAAAAACACAGGACTTGCAGTAATAAGTTTTCTACTGTTTTTAATACCATCAAGTGAAGTGATTATACAAATAGCACAAACAATATTAAATAAAACAGTTAAACCAAAACTAATACCCAAAATAGATTTTTCAAATGGAATAGATAAAGAAAACGCCACAATGGTAGTAATTCCAACAATAGTAAAAAGCAAAGAAAAAGTAGCAGAGATGTTTAAAAATTTAGAAGTATACTATTTAGCAAATAAATCAGACAATTTATATTTTACATTACTAGGAGATTGCTCAGAAAGTTGTATGCAAGAAGAAAAATTTGATGAAGAAGTAATACAAGAGGGATTAAAACAAGTTGAGAGACTAAATGAAAAATATCAAAATCAAGAATTTCCAATATTTAATTTTATATATAGAAAAAGAGAATGGAATGAAAAAGAAGGCTCTTATTTAGGTTGGGAACGAAAAAGGGGAATGCTTAATCAGTTAAATCAATACATTTTACAAGGAAAAAATCCATTTAGAACAAATACTATACAAGAAAAAATAGAAAATCAAGAAAAGCCGACAGTACAACAAGAATTAAAAAATATAAAATATATAATAACACTAGATGCAGACACAGACTTAGTACTAAACTCAGCATCAGAACTAGTAGGAGCAATGGCACACATACTAAATAGACCTGAAATAGACAAACAAAAAAATATAGTAATAAACGGATATGGAATAATGCAACCACGAGTAGGAATCAACTTAGACATAAGCTATAAAACATTGTTCACAAAAATATTTGCAGGAGCCGGTGGAATTGATAGCTACACAAATGCAATATCAGACATATATCAAGACAATTTTAAAGAAGGAATTTTCACTGGAAAAGGAATTTATGACTTAAAAGTATTTGCAAAAGTAATGGAAAATGCAATACCAGAAAACACAGTACTAAGCCATGATTTATTAGAAGGCACATATCTTAGATGTGGTTTAGTTTCAGACATTATGCTAATGGACGGATATCCAACAAAATATATGAGTTTTATGAATAGGTTATCAAGATGGATTAGAGGGGACTGGCAAATAACCAAATGGTTATCAAGAAAAAGTCCACTAAATCTACTTTCTAAATATAAAATATTTGACAATTTAAGAAGAAGTTTATTTGATATTTCAGTTATAATAACACTAATTTATATAAATATAATTGGTAAAATCTTTAATATAAATATTTTAGGAATAAATATAATATTAATTTTAATAGAAATAATACCATTTATTTTAGAATTAATAAATTATTTAATTGCAAAAAGAGAAGGAGAAGAAAAGCAAAAAACATTTACACCAAAAATATCTGGATTAAAAGGAATTTTTGCACGAACAATAATTACACTTGGATGTTTACCATACAAAGCATATATCTCATTAAAAGCTATATTAAAAACAATTTATAGAGTAAAAATAACACATAAAAATTTATTAGAATGGACAACCTCAGAAGAAGCAGAAAAAATGGCAAAAACAGATATATTATCATATTACAAAAACATGGCAATCAATGTCATAGCAGGAATTGCAGGATTTGCGATTTATGTGATTAGCAATAATATACTTGCATTAATACTTGGAGCTTTATGGATTATAACACCTGTAATCATGTATGGCGTAAGCAAAGAAAAGCCAGAAAAAAAGGCAATAGAATTATTAACACAAAAAGAAAAAGACTATATTTTAGAAATAGGTAAAAAAACATGGGCATTTTTTGAAAAATATTTAAGAAAAGAAGACAATTTTTTAATTCCTGATAATTATCAAGAAGATAGAAAAAATAAAATCGTAAGAAGGACATCATCTACAAATATAGGATTGTCGATGATGGCTGTTATTTCTGCAAATGATTTAGGTTTTATAAATTATGATAAAACAATGGAATTATTAAAAAATATTTTGAATACAGTAGATGAACTCCAAAAATGGAATGGTCATTTATACAATTGGTATAATACAGAAACAAAAGAACCACTATATCCTAGATATGTTTCAACAGTTGACAGCGGAAATTTTGTAGGATATTTGTATGTTATAAAAAATTGGCTAGAAAATCAAAATAATTTGCAATCATTAAAAAACGAGCAAAACACCAATATAGAAGTATTACAACTATTAGAAATAGTAAACAAACTCATAGAAAATACAGACTTTTCACATCTATACCAAAAGGAACAAAGAATATTCTCAATAGGATTTAATATAGAAGAAAATAAACTAACAAATTCATATTATGACTTATTAGCATCAGAAGCAAGACAAGCAAGTTTAATAGCAATAGCCAAAAAAGATGTACCAGCAAAACACTGGAATTCATTAAGTAGGACACTTACTACACTTGGAAAATACAAAGGTCTTGTATCATGGTCAGGAACATCATTTGAATATTTAATGCCAAATATCAATATACCCCAATATAGAGGAAGTTTATTAGATGAATCTTGTAAATTTATGATTATGAGTCAAATAGAATATGCAAAAAAATTGCAAATACCATGGGGAATATCAGAAGCGGCCTTCAACCTAAAAGATTTACATTCAAACTATCAATATAAAGCCTTCGGAATACCATGGCTAGGCTTAAAAAGAGGACTTGCAGATGAAACAGTTGTAGCAACATACGGAAGTGTTTTGGCAATAAATGATTATCCAAAAGGAGTATACCAAAATCTAAAAAAACTTGAAGAATATGGGATGTATAACAAATATGGATTTTATGAATCAATTGATTTTACACCGGAAAGACTAAAAAAAGGAAGTAAAGCAGAAGTAGTTAAAACATATATGGCACATCATCAAGGTTTGATTTTACTTTCAATAAATAATTTATTTAATAACAATATTTTACAAAAAAGGTTTATGGAAAATCCAGAAATAAATGCAATAAGTATTTTGCTACAAGAAACAATGCCAGAAACAGCAATAATAACAAAAGAAAACAAAGAAAAGGTTGAAAAATTAGAATATGTTGATTATGAGGATTATATCCAAGACACTTATAAAAAAATAGATGAAAGATTAATACGCGGAAATGTTATTGCAAACGAAAATTATTTGATAGCAATGAATCAAAAAGGAGAGGGAGCAAGTAAATACAAAAATATATTGATAAATAGATTTAAAAGCACAGATGATTATCCACAAGGAATATTTTTTGACATAAAAAACATAAAATCAAAAAAAATATGGAGTTCAAATTATATTCCAAACACTGGAAAGTATCAAATAAGTTTTATGCCTGATAAAATTGAACAAGAACTTATAAATGACAATATAAAAACAAAAATCAAAACAATAATAGCACCAGACGAACCAGTGGAAATAAGAAAATTATCATTAGAAAACCTAGGAAATGAGGACGAAATATTAGAAATAACATCTCACTTTGAACCAGTATTATCTCCGAAAGAACAAGATTATGCACATCCAGCATTTAATAATTTATTTTTAATATTTGATTTTGACAATGAAACAAATAGCATAATTGTAAAAAGGAAAAAAAGAAATGAACATGAACAAGAAATCTATATGGCAGTTAACTTATCCACAAATAGTGAAATAATTGGGGATTTAGAGTATGAAATAGACGAAGAAAAGTTCACAGGCAGAGGAAATATAGGAATACCTCAAATGGTTAAAAATTCAAGTCCGTTTTCTAAAAAAATAGGATTAGTAACAGAACCTGTTGTAGCATTAAAAAGAGCAATGAAAGTAAAAAAACAAGAAAAATCAACTGTTAATTTAATTATTGCAGTAGGTGAAACAAAAGAAAAAGTAATTGAAAATATCAAAAAATACACAGTTGAAGAAAATATTAAAAAGGCATTTGAACTTTCAAAAGCAAAAAATGAAGCACAAACAAGATATTTGAGAATAAAAGGGGCACAAATACGAGAGTATCAAAAAATGTTATCATATATAATTTTCAATAATCCTTCTAAAAAATTAAACTTAGAAAAATTACCAAAACAAAAATATAGTCAAAGTGAACTTTGGAAATACGGTATTTCAGGAGATTTACCAATAATTTTAGTGAAAATAAAAGATAGTAATGACACATATGTTGTAAAAGAAGTTCTAAAAGCATATGAATTTATGAGAACAAAGGGTTTTGAGACAGAACTAGTAATAATAGATGAAGAAAAATATAGTTACGAAAATTATGTTATGGAAGATATAGAAGAGGCGATTCTAAACAGTCAATTATCATATTTAAAAAATATCAGAGGCGGAATTTTCCAAATAAATAAAAATGAAATAAGCAAAGAAGATATGAATTTATTACAATTTATTTCAGGAATAATAATAGATAGCAAAAAAGGTGGAATAAGTCATTCATTAAAAGATATTGAAGAAGAATATTTAGAAAAATATAAAAAAATTCCAAATGAGCCAGAAAATATAATTATAGAAACAGAAAATCAAGAAAATATAGATGTTTTACAAAACACAGAAGAATTAAAATATTATAATGAATATGGAGCATTTTCAGCAGATGGAAAAGAATATTTAATAAAAACAAATAAAGAAAATCGACTTCCAACAGTATGGTCACACATTATGGCTAATAAAAAATTTGGAACATTAGTCACAGAAAGTATGGGTGGATACACATGGTACAAAAACAGTAGGTTAAATAGAGTAACAGCATGGGAAAATCAGCCAAACTTCGATATACCATCAGAAATAATATATTTAAAAGACCAAGAAACAAAAAAGGTTTGGTCACTTGGACTAAACCCTATGCCAGATAATAAGAACTACAATGTAGTTTACGGATTTGGTTACACTAAATTTATTCACAAAAGTGACGGAATAGAACAAGAATTAGAAGTTTTTGTACCAAAAGAAGATAGTGTTAAAATTCAAATTTTAAAATTAAAAAATATGAATTTGAACAGAAAAAAATTAAAACTTGTATATTATATGAAACCTGTTTTAGGAGAAGATGAACTTAAATCAAATGGATATATTGATTTAAAATATGATAAAAATAATAATATAATTTGTGCGCAAAATTTATATAATTCAGAGTTCAAAAACAATGTTATTTATGTATCGAATAGTGAAAAAATGCTAAGTTACACAGGGGATAAAAATTTCTTTTTAGGAAATGGAAATATATCAAATCCAGATGGACTAAAAAAATCAAGTCTAAATAATGAAAATAGTTTAGGTAAAAAACCGTGTATAGCTTATGAAATAGAAGTGGAAATAGACAGCTTGTCAGAAAAAGAAATTGTATTTTTATTAGGTGCAGAAGATGCGGTAATAGACAGCAAAAACATTGCTTATAAATATAGCAAAATTCAAAATTGTAAACAGGAACTTGAAAATGTAAAGAGTTATTGGAGAGATATTTTAGGAAGATTGCAAGTGTATACACCATTAGAGTCTATGAACATTATTTTAAATGGTTGGGATATTTATCAAACATTACAAAGTAGATTGATTAGTAGAACAGGATATTATCAATCAGGTGGAGCATATGGTTTTAGAGACCAATTACAAGATACACTTGCATTGAAATATATTGACCCCAAAATTTTAAAAAATCAAATATTAAAGCATAGTAAACAACAGTTTTTAGAAGGCGATGTTGAACATTGGTGGCATGAAGAAACTGGAAAAGGCATAAGAACTAGAATGTCAGATGATTTATTGTGGATGGTATATTTGACTGCTGAATATATAGAGTTTACAGGGGATTATTCAATATTAGAGGAAAAAACATCATATTTAGTTAGTAAAGAATTAGAAGAAAATGAAGAAGATAGGTATGATAAATTTGAAAGAACAAAGGAAACAGGAAGTATTTATGAACATTGTATTAAAGCTATTGATAGAACCTTGAATTTTGGAGAAAATGGCTTGCCTAAAATTGGTAGCGGTGATTGGAATGATGGGTTCAGTAATGTTGGACCGAAGGGAAGAGGAGAGAGCGTTTGGCTTGGATTTTTCTTGTATAATGTGTTAGATAGATTTACTAAAATTATGGAAAATTTAAACAAAGAAAACATTGAGAATAAAATAGAAAAATACAAAACAATAATGCAACAATTAAAGAAATCTTTGAATACAAATGGCTGGGATGGAAGATGGTTCAAAAGGGCATTTATGGATGATGGAAACACATTAGGAAGTATGGAAAATGATGAATGTAGAATAGATAGTATTGCACAAAGTTGGAGCATAATATCAAATGCAGGAGATAATGACAAAAAATATATATCAATGGAAAGCTTAGAAAATCACTTAATAGACAGAGAAAACGGAATAATCAAACTATTAGATCCACCATTTGAAAAAGGAAAGTTAAATCCAGGTTATATAAAATCATATTTAACAGGAGTTAGAGAAAATGGAGGACAATATACACATGCAGCAGTTTGGGTAATAATTGCAGAGTCTATGCTGGGATTTGGAGATAAGGCAACAGAATTGTACAGAATGATAAATCCAATAGAACATGCACGTACAAAAGAGAGTTGCAAAAAGTATAAAGTAGAGCCATATGTAATTCCAGCAGATATTTATGGAGCAGGAAATTTAGCAGGTAGAGGTGGATGGACTTGGTATACTGGGTCTGCAAGCTGGTATTATAAAACAGGAATTGAAAATGTTTTGGGGTTAAAAATAAATAATGGTGTTCTTAGAGTAGAGCCATGTATTCCTTCTTCTTGGAAAGAGTATAATATTAAGTATAAGTGGAAAAATGCTTTTTATAATATTGTTGTTAGAAATCCTTCTGGTAAGAATACTGGGGTTGAGAAAATTTTTGTTAATGGTAATGAATTGGAAAATTCAAAGGAAATAAAGATTGAAGATAATGGAATTTTTAATGTTGAAGTTTTAATGTAAGATACTAGCATAGTTATAAGAAAATGAAAAGAGGGGCAAAATTTATAAGCCTCTCTTCACCTTTTTGTTAAGGTTCAGTAAAAATCTTTCTATGATGTCCTTGACTATAT
>FR901892.1 GCA_000438255.1 Clostridium sp. CAG:389 | reverse complement strand
GAGGCACGGTAGATTTCAAAAGCACAATCTATCAAAAATATTATCCAGTAACAAATTTGTTCTAAATGCTTTATTTTTCCATTAATTTATAGTATAATATAAATGTAGTTAAAAAAGGAGATGGATTTTATGTGGCAAATATGGTTAATAATTGCTGGTCTATTTTTTATAGGAGAAATAGCTACCGTAGGATTTTTAATATTTTGGTTTGGTGTAGGAGCTTTGATTGCAATGGTTGTAAGCATATTTACATCAAATATAATAATTCAAACAACTGTATTTTTAATAACTTCAACAATTTTGATTTTTGCAACAAAACCATTTGTTAAAAAATTTGTTGATGTCAAAAAAACAAATACAAATGTATACTCAATAATTGGGAAAAAAGCATTCGTAATAAAAAATATTGACCCTATTCATTCAGTTGGTCAAATAAAAATAAATGGAGAAGTTTGGACTGCTGAAAGTCAAGATAATCAAATTATTGAAGAAGGTTCAGAAGTTGAAATTTTAGAAATAAAAGGTGTTAAAGCAATTGTTAAACCTGTTCAAGTCTTAAATAAAGTTTAGTTATTAGTATTACTTATTTTAAGTATTTATATATAAAAAATTAAAGGAGGATTTTTAATATGGCATTTTTAATCATATTATTAGTTATAATATTAATTATAGCATTTAAATCAATTAAAATCGTTAAACAAGCTGAGGTTTATGTAATTGAAAGATTAGGTAAATTCTACAAAGTTGCAGATGCAGGTCTTACAATTATAATTCCATTCTTTGATCATGTAAGAAGTGTAGTTAGCTTAAAACAACAAACAATGGATGTTCCACCTCAAGGAGTTATTACAAAAGATAATGTAACAATTACAATAGATACTGTTGTTTTCTATCAAATAACAGATCCTGCAAAAGCAGTTTATGAAATTCAAAGTTTGAAAAAAGGTATTGAATATCTTGCAATTACAACAATTCGTGATATCATTGGTAAAATGGACTTAGATGAAACATTTAGTTCAAGAGATGGTATTAATAATCAATTAAGAGTTGTTCTTGATGAAGCTACTGATAGATGGGGATGTAAAATTGATAGAGTTGAAATTAAAGATATTACACCACCTGCTGATATCAGAGATGCAATGGAAAAAGAAATGAATGCAGAAAGAAATAAAAGAGCTTTAATTCTTGAATCAGAAGCTCAAAGACAATCTGCTATTACTATTGCAGAAGGTAAAAAACAAGCTGCTATCTTAGAGGCTGAGGCTGATAAAGAAGCTAGAATTACAAGGGCTGCTGGTGAGGCACAAGCTATTAAAGAAGTTGCTGAGGCTAAGGCTAAGGAAATTCAAATGGTTTATGATGCTATTAAGAAATCAGACCCTGATGAAAAATTAGTTCAATTAAAGTCTCTTGAAGCTTTGGAAAAGGTTGCTGATGGTGAAGCTAATAAAGTATTTATTCCTTTTGAAGCAACTAGTGCACTTTCAAGTTTAGGTGCTATTAAAGAAGTCATGAAAGATGATAGAAAATAAAAAAACGGGATAAGGAGTTAAGTCTCCAATCCCGTTTTTTTACATTTTTTCTGGCATTTGTATTCCTAACAAATTAGCACCTTGTTTTAAAACTTGTGATACTGCATAAGTTAGATAAACACGTGCATTTTGAACCTCTTTATCTTCAACAATTATCTTATTTTCATTATAGAAACTACTATAAGCCTTTGCTAAATCTATTAAATATCTTGCAAGTATAGATGGTTCGTTTTTGTCTGTTACTTGAATTAACACATCTTCAAAATTATAAATCAATTTTAGAATAGCTAATGAATATTCATCTGATAAATTATTTGTCTTTATATCTTCTATTTTTGGTAAATATCCGGCCTTTTCTAATACACTTTTGGTTCTAACATATGTGTATTGAACATATGGACCTGTTTCCCCTTGGAAGTTTAATATTGTATTCCAATCAAATACTTCATCTTTTATTCTTGATGCTGACATATCATTAAATATAACTGCACCTATTCCAACTTTTTTAGCAACTTCTTCTTTATTTTCTAAGTCTGGATTTTTTTGTTCTATTATTTCTTTTGCTCTTGAAATAGCTTCATTTAATAATTCTTCTAATTTGATAATATTTCCTTCTCTTGTTGACATTTTTCCTTCTGGTAATAATACCATTCCAAATGATACGTGCTCTAGTCCATTTGTATATTTTTCGTCTAATCCTAAAAGTTTTGCAACTTCAAATACTTGTTTAAAGTGTAATACTTGTTCATATGATGTTACATATAATGCTTTGTCAAAATCATATGTTCTAGCTCTATATAATATTGCAGCTAAGTCTCTTGTTGCATATGTTGTAGACCCATTTGATTTTTCAATTATACATGGTGTATTTATTCCTTTGTCTTCTAAATCTATTATTTTTGCACCTTGTGATTCTACTAGTTTTCCTGTTTTTTCTAATATATCTATTACTTCTGGCATTTTATCTGAATAGAATGATTCTCCATTCCATGAATCAAATTTGCTTCCAAGTAAATCATATACTTTTTGAAATTCTTGTAAACTTAGTTTCCTAAATTGCTTCCAAATTTCTACACAATATGGGTCTCCATCTTCTAATTTTTTGAAGTTATTTCTACAATTTTCTAGTATTTGCTCATCATTTTTGCATGCTTCATTTATTCTTATATAAATTTTTGTTAATTCATTTATTGGATCTTTTTCTATGTCATATTCTTTTCCCCACATTTTGTAACCTTCTATTAATTTTCCAAATTGTGTTCCATAGTCTCCTAAATGGTTTACTCCTGTTACATTGTATCCTAAATATTTGTATATGTTGTATAATGCTCCTCCTATTACTGTTGAACGCAAATGTCCTATATGGAATGGTTTTGCGATGTTTGGTGCTGAGTAGTCTATTACTATATTTTTTTCTTTTCCTATTTCTGATTTTCCATATTGTTCTGTTTTTGATATTTTTTCTAATACTTCTTTGGCTAAAATTGTTTTGTTTATAAAGAAGTTCAAATATCCTCCTGCTACTTCTATTTTTTCTATTTCTTCTACTGCTTCTATTTTTTCTTTTATTTCATTTGCAATTGCTGGTGGTGCTTTTCTTAGTTCTTTTGCTAGTCTAAAACATGGAAATGCATAGTCTCCGTTTTTGCTGTCTTTTGGTGCTTCTATGTAACTTTCTAGTTTTTTTTCATTTATATCTATTGTTTTTGATATTTGCTTTGCTATTATTTGTTTAAAATTTTTCAATTTATTTCCTCCAAACCCTTTAAAATACATATATTATTATAGTCTATCTAATTAAAAAAGTCAAACTTTTTGGTTTGACTTTTTATATTGTAATATATTAACATATTCATGATACTAGTTATTTTGACTTTTCTCTATATAATTCCAACTATCTTTACACATATCATCAATATTTTTCTCAGCAATCCAGCCTAACTCTTCCTTAGCCTTAGTAGGATCAGCATAACAAATAGCAATATCTCCTGGTCTTCTAGGAGCAATCTTATAAGGAACAGCTTTGCCAGTTGCCTTTTCAAAACCTTTTACCATATCTAAAACACTAACACCATGCCCTGTTCCTAAGTTGTAGATATACAACCCTTCTTTTTCTTTTTCAAGTTTTTCTAATGCTTTTATATGACCTTTTGCCAAATCAACAACATGTATATAATCTCTTATACCTGTTCCATCTGGTGTGTTATAGTCATTTCCAAAAACTGATAATTCTTTTAATGTTCCTGCTGCAACTCTTGCAACATATGGCATTAAATTATTTGGAATTCCCTTTGGTTCTTCTCCAATTAGTCCACTTTCATGTGCTCCTACTGGATTGAAATATCTTAATATACAAATGTCCCATGTATTATCTGATTTATAGATATCTTTTAATATTTGTTCTATAAACAATTTTGTTGTTCCATATGGATTAGTTGTTCCTCCTGTTGGTGTATCCTCTGTTATAGGCATTTTTTCTGGCTCTCCATATACTGTTGCTGATGAGCTAAAAATAAATTTTTTGCATCCATATTTTCTCATTGTATCTAATAATACTAATGCTCCTGAAATATTATTTTCATAATATTCTATTGGTTTTTGTACAGATTCTCCAACTGCTTTATATCCTGCAAAGTTCATTACTGCTTCTATGTTGTTTTCTTCAAATACTTTTTCTAATTTTTTTCTATCTAAGTAATCCATTTCATAAAATTTAAAGTCTTTTCCTGTTATTTTTTTGATTGCTTCTAACGCTTTTGGTGTGCTGTTTGAAAAATTATCTATTATAACTATTTCTCTTCCTTTATTTAATAATTCTACCGCAGTATGACTTCCTATAAATCCTGCTCCTCCTGGTAATAATATTGCCATTTTTATTCCTCCCATTTTTTATTTTATTTTCTTCATAAAGTTTTTATCAATAACTAATATGTTATCTTGAATTTTCAATACTTCCAAAACTTCTTCTTGATTTTTAAATACATTAGTAAAAATAATATTTTGATCTATATTTTGAAATGTTAAACGTATAGTATTTTTATTTTTTTCATCTATCCTAACAAAGTTATTTAGTTTATCATTTATTGTTACCCAAGTTAAGCCATCCAAAATACGATAATTATATTTAATTTTAATATTATCTAAATATTTAC
Organism: Clostridium sp. CAG:389; assembly: GCA_000438255.1. Lineage (GTDB taxonomy): Bacteria > Bacillota > Clostridia > TANB77 > CAG-508 > CAG-269. The sequence continues at coordinate 4,287 of FR901892.1, read as the reverse complement.
ATATTTTACTTAATTTCATATTTTACTTATTTCTACTCCATTTTTAGTATCTTTAACTATATATCCTTTTTGATTAATTAAGTCTCTTATTTCATCTGACTTTGCCCAATCTTTATTTTCCCTTGCTGCTTTTCTTTGTTCAACTAAATCTAATATTTCTTGTGGAATTTCTTCTTTTTCTGAATTTGCTTCATCAATTTTAATTCCTAAAACAGTATCAAATTTAGCAAGTAATTTTGAAACCTCTGGATTTTTCTTTTCAAATCTTGCAGCTTCCCAGACAAAACTCATAGCAAGAGGCATATTTAAATCATCATTTATAGCTCTATGGAAGTTTTCCTCTATTTGAACTAATTTTTCTTTATCATCTGTTGTTAGTTCATCTGTACCATTTAAATTAATTTGATAGCTATTACGCAATCTCTCTAATGATTTTGCTGCTGAGTCTATTCCTTCCCATGTAAAGTTTAATTTGTTTCTATAATGGCATGAATAGCTAAATAATTTATATACAATAGGGTCATATCCTCTTTCTTTTATATCTTTTACTAGATATACATTTCCTAATGATTTTGACATTTTTCCGCCATTTATAAGTAAATATTCTCCATGTAACCAATATCTTGCTGGTATTTTTCCACATTTACCTTTGCTTTGAGCAATTTCGTTTTCGTGATGTGTTGGTATTAAATCAATTCCACCTGTATGTATGTCAAATTGGTCTCCTAGGTATTTTTGACCCATTGCAGAACATTCTATATGCCATCCTGGATAACTTGGTCCCCAAGGGCTATCCCATTTCATTAAGTGATTTTTTGGTGCTTTTATCCATAATGCAAAATCGTGTGGATTTCTTTTTTCTGGGTCTACTTCAACTCTTGCTCCTGCTTTTTGATTTTCTACATCTAAATTTGATAATATTGGATATTTGTCTAGTTTTGATATGTCAAAATATATTGCTGTTGATGTTTCATATGCATATCCATTTTCCATTAATTTTTCAACATATTCAAGCATTTCTTTTATATGTTCTGTTGCTTTACATACTATCTCTGGTGTTTCTATATTTAATGATTTTAAATCATTAAAAAATAAATTTGTATAATGTTCTGCTATTTGTAATGGTGTTTTGTGTTCTTCTCTTGCTGATTTTAACATTTTATCTTCGCCTTCGTCACCATCTGATACTAGATGCCCAACATCTGTTATATTCATTACATGTTTTATTTTATATCCATTATATCTTAATGTTCTTCTTAATACGTCTTGAAATATATTTGTTCTCATGTTTCCTATTGTTGCATCTTTATATACTGTTGGTCCACATGAATATATTCTTATTTCTTCTGAGTCTATTGGCTCAAATTTATCTTTTTTTCTTGTTAATGTATTATAAAAATATATATCCATATTTTCTCCTCTCCAAGCTTTTTGTTTTTTATATGATTTTGCTATTAACTTTTGGTTGATTTTTTATAAATAGCAGATAAGCTTAGCTCATCTGCTGTTTATCTTAATGTGTCTCTGTTGTTTCTATTCTGTCGTTTCATCTACCATTTCATTTTTTGTTTGATTATTATTTGATGTATTATTATTTTTAGAAGTATTGGTATTCGTGTTTGTATTGGCATTAGTATTAGTATTCGTGTTTGTATTTGTGTTTGTGTTGGTATTTGTGTTTGTTTTATTGTTATTTTCTGCTGGTTTTTGTTCTGGCTTTTTGTGTATTGTACATACTCCTTCAACTTTTTCACTAGCAACTTTTGATGGATTTAATGTATTCCATAATTTTAATTGTTCTTTTGGTATTACACCACCATATGATACTGTTTTTACTTTATCTTCTGGACAATATGCATTTGCTTCTTTTCCTGATTCTGTACATATTTTTTGTGTTCCATGTCCTTGACAAGTTTCTGGTATATTGTCTGTTGTAAATACTTCTGAATAAGTATTTGTACATGTTGTTGTTGCAATACATCCTGTATCTTTACATACTGTTTTTGTAACAAGACCTGTTGATGGTTTATTAAATGTTTTTTTTGCTAATCCTTTATGAATGTCTTTCATAATTGATGACCATAATTGTCCTGCTGGGTTTCTTCCATCTACACTATATACAACTCCATTTGCGTACTTTAATGGCTCTTGAACAGTATTATTATCAAATCCAAACCAACATGCTGCTGTATAATATGGTGTCATACCACATAACCATCTATCAACATAGTCATCTGTTGAACCTGTTTTGGCACATGTATCCATTCCTGGAATTGCACAATATGTTGCTGTTCCTCCACTCTGTGTTGGTTCTTTTATTATTTCTCTTGATATATATGCATTTTGCTCAGATATTACTCTTGTTTTCTCTTGATTTGGTGTTAGTACTACATTTCCACTGCTGTCTACAACTTTTGTGTATAGTATTGGTGTTGTATATACACCATCATTTGCTATTGATGCATATGCTCCTGCCATTTCTAATGGGCTTATTCCCTTACTTAATCCACCTATTGAAAGAGCTAAATTTGCATCTTTTGTATCATCAAGTGTTGTTATTCCCATTTTTCTTAAATACTCAATAGATTTCTTAGGTGTTAATTCAGCCATAATTTTTACCATTGGTATATTTTGTGATGTTCTAATACAACTTCTAATATTTATTAATCCTTTTGGTACATTGTAATCACCTGGTTCATAGTTTCCACCAAAATTTGTTTTTGAGTCATCATATATTGTTGCTGCTGTTATTATTTTTTCTTGTAATCCTGGTACTATATCTGCCAATGGCTTCATTGATGAACCTGTTTGTCTTGTTAATTGTGTTCCTCTGTTCCATCCTGATGCATTCTGTTCTCCTAAGTTTCCGCCTATTGCAACTACTTGGTTTGTTTGATTATCTATTATTACAATTCCTGCTTGTGTATGGTCATTTTTTAATGTTCCATCTGCATTTTTAAGTCTACCAGATATTTGGTATTTTTTCTTAGAAAATTCTTCTTCAACTCTTGCTTGAATTGCTGAATCTTCTGTTGAGTAGATTGTTAATCCACTTCCATATACATAGTTTTCTGCTAAATCCCATGATATATTTTTTTCTTCCATTACTTGGGTTATTACTTGTTTTATTACTGCATCTGTATGATATGAATAATTTGATGAACCTGTATATCCTTTTTCAAATGTTAGCCCTGCTTCAACTTTTGCAACAGCTGTATTGTATTCATCTTCGTTTTCTATCATTCCTTGTGATTTCATTTGTGATAAAACTGTTAATGTTCTATCTTTTCTTAATTTTGCAGTTTTTTCTTGGTCTAATGTTGTACTATATGGATTATATGCATTTGGTGAATTGTTAATTCCTGCTAAAAATGCACATTCTGCTAAGTCTAAGTCTTTTGCACTTTTATTAAAATAGTATTGTGATGCTAATTCAACTCCGTGAAGCTCATTTCCACCAACAAATATAATATTTAAGTATAATTCTAGTATTTGGTCTTTTGATATCATTCTTTCTACTTGTATAGCTTTTGACCATTCTTTTATTTTTCTTACAACTCCGGCTATTCCAGATCTTTGCTTATCTTCTGTTATGTTTTTTACTAATTGTTGTGTTATAGAACTTCCTCCACCTCTGTCTGTTCCTGTTACAACACCTATTATTGCTCCTAACGTTCTTTGTATATCAACACCACTATGTGAATAAAATCTTTTATCTTCTATTGCTATATATGCTTTTGGCAAATATGGTGACATTTCACTTAATGATATTGTTCTTCTTTTTTCGTCACTGCTTAGATTTGCTATTTCTTTTCCGTCTTTGTCTACTACTATTGTGTTTGAATTTCCTACTATTAAGTCATCTTTGGTTATTTCAAATTCATCTCCAAATAATCCAAAGAATATTGCTGCTATTGCCCCTGCTCCTATTACACATATAAGTAAGAATACTACTAATAATATTTTTAGGAACATTTTGAATTTTGGATTCATTTTCTTTTTTGTTCCTGTTTCTTTATTTGTGCTTTTTTTTGCATTGTTTGTTTTATTTTGATTTTGTGTTTGTTGTTTTCTTGATGTTGTCTTTTTTGTTCTTCTACCATTATTACTACTACTTGGCATTTTATTTTCCTCCCTGCAATCTTTTGCATTTTAATATCATTATTATATTATACTTTTTGTAAAAAGAAAAGCTTTTCGTGAAAAAATTTTCTATAATTGTTACTAGATAATAGTTTTGGGGTATTGCACTTTTGAATTTCACTGTGCCTCTAAGGGTATATATTA
>FR901891.1 GCA_000438255.1 Clostridium sp. CAG:389 | reverse complement strand
TTAAATTTTCTTTTTGAATGTAATGAAACGGTTCAAATTTCAAAAACATATAGGTAGAGATACTATAAAAAAAGATTTTCACTAAACTGTAACCAAAAAGGTCCTTAATCAAGGACCTTTTGATGTAAAATTAGTTTTTATTTTTATTCTATAAATTGTATAAGATCAGATATAAAAATAAATGTTTCTTCGATTTGTGGAAATTTAATTATGTAATATTTTTTATTTTGTGTTAATTCTATTTCATCTACCACTCTTATTATCTCTTTATTAGATAATATACCAGAGCTTTTTAGTTTTTTTGATAAATTCGGACAAACACTTTTTAAAATTTTCAATTTATAACTTTCTTCTGTATATAAAAATAGGAATTTATATTCTTTATCTTTATTGTGATTCTTTTCTGCATATTTTTGATTCTTTTTGTATATTCTAATCAACATTCTTGAAGCATAACTTTGAGAAATATTAAATTTTTTTGCTATCTCTTTCTGTTTTTTACCAGCAATAGTCAAAAGTAATATCCTTGCTTCTCGTGGTTTTAAATCATTTAATATTTCTGTAACAATATTAGATACCTCTTGTTCTGTCTCACATTTTTCAAAATGTTCTTGGTCTTTTTTAATATCCGATATTATATCTTCTTCTCTTAGTTCGTTTCCATTTTTATCATACATAACAACTTCCGAAAATAAATTTACATTCCTCCATGGCCGTTCTTTCCTAAGATACATTAAGATTTCGTTGTCTATGCATTTAGATATATATGTAGTTAATTTTATATTTTTATCTGGATTGTATGTTTTTATTCCTTTAATTAATCCTATTGTTCCTATTGAAAATAGATCACCTTTGTCTATATCTGTAAATTGATATTTTTTTGCTATGTATGCTACTAGCCGAAGGTTCCCTTCTATTAATTTTTCTCTTGCTTCTGGTTTTTCTATATTCTTTATCAATTCTTTTTCTTTCTCTTGTGTTAATACTGGTGGTAACTCTTTGGTAGATTTTAAATATTGATTATACATATTATTTCCTTCTTTATATTTTATAATCTAATTTTAGTTACACTTAACAAGCACGACATTTGTCTTTTATCTCCCGTTTAGTGCATTCCTCCTTTTTTATGTTTTTCATTTTATTATAAATCTTTTTTTTGATTATTTTATTATTTTTTATAAAAACTCTTTTTTATTTTATAATGTTTTATTGAACTTTTGTTATATTATCAATTTTAATGCAAAAGAGCGCGACATATGCAAAATGTCGCGCTCTTTATAGTTTAATTATTCTGTTTTTATGTCACATAATAGTTTCAGTTCCTTCCAGATAAGCCTGTGAATTGATGGAATTGGTATTCCACTTTGTTCTTCTTTGTGCCAAATATCCTTATAATAAAATGAATTTACTTCTGATGTATTGTCCCATGAAATATAGAATTCTGTTGCATATGGCGTTATTTCTAATATTCTTTTTGATATGCCATTATTCATAGCATCTTCATAGGCATATTTTTCAAAAGTTTTTATTATTTGTTCTCTTGTTACTTTTTTGACATTATTTTTTCCTTTTATTGTCCATTTTATTTCAAATTCTTGTGGTATTTTGTTTAAAATTCCCTCATATGTACAGTTATCAAATAATGTCTCTACAAGAAACATTATGTTCATATCATTTTTCTCTATTAGGCATATTCCCGTATTACCATCGTATAACCAATAGTTTATTTCTATTTTTTTTGTTATGTTTTTGTCTGAATCAATAGAATCAAAATCAAAAAAAATAGATTTTGCACATTGTATTATATTTTCCATTTCCTCTACATCTGTGTCTTTTAGCAGTGGGAATCTTGAAAGTGTAGATGCAAATTTTTCTTGCATATCTTTTCTTTTCAGGACTTTATAATATGATTGTCCGTTTTCCTTCCACCGCATAAAAAATTCTGTCTCCATTGTGACATTTCCTCCTTTTATTAATTAATATATTCCGGAGGTTCAATAAAAATTGCCCTCCGAATTTTCGAAAGGCTTTTTACCTTTGATGTTTTGAATTATAACACCTTTTTTTTAATTTTTCAATATTATTTGCAAAATCTATGTTTTCCAATTGTAACTGTCATAGGTCTTGACCATATCCACTTATTTGTTGCAGTTGATGGGTTAAAGTAATAAATTGCTCCATAACTTGGATCCCATCCATTCATCGCATCTTGTGCTGCTTTTATAGCAGTTGAGTTTGGTGTTAGATTAACTTGTCCATCTTTTACAGCATCAAAAGCACCTGATTGATATACAACTCCTGATAATGTATTTGGAAATGAGCTACTTTTTATTCTGTTCATAACAACCGCTCCGACTGCAACCTGACCTGTATATGGCTCTCCTCTTGATTCTCCATAAATTACTCTTGCTAATAAATTTAGGTTACTATTGTAGCTTGATGTTGAGCTACTTGTGCTTGATGATGTTGTTATTCCCATTGCTTTTAGTGTTGCTGGTCCTGCTATTCCATCTGCTGTTAGCCCATTTTTTCTTTGAAAATATTTTACTGCCTTTACTGTTTGTGTGCCATATATCCCATCTATATTTCCTGAGTAATATCCCCATCTTTTTAATTTTGTTTGTATTTGAGTTACTTCTGATCCTCTTGAACCATATTTGGATAATACTTCTATTGTTTCATTTGCTTGATTGTTTTTGTAAATTATCGCTATTGCTACTGTTCCTGTTATTAATAAAATAATTGTTGATATTATCATTATAATTGCTTGTTTTTTATTTTTGAATTTTTTTAACATAAAAAAACCACCTATCAATAAAAATTTTTACTTTATTTGTCTTTGTAAATATCTCTTTTGTCTAGTTTTATTTTTATCAATATTTGGTTTTATTATACATTTTTTATTTTTTAAATTCTAATTATGGTTGTCAACTATTTATTTAGTTGTATTTGAAAATAAATTAAGAACAATATCTGCATAAAACAGTTTCCATTCCAACTTGTAAATCAATTCTTCCATTTTTGAAATTATAATCTAAATCACACAAATCCTGTAATATATATCTCAAATCTTTTTCATTAAAATATTTAGACTGAACTTTATACTTTGTAGTTAAAAACATTTGATTAGGCTTTAATTTCAAACTAGAAGCCAAATCTTTATTATTATTCATAGCCATTTTAGTTATATACAATTTTTTAAAATGATTATACAATGTAACTAAAATTTTAGCCAAAGGCTCTTTTGCATAAATAAGATTTTGTAAAACCTGCAACGCACCTGTTATATCTTTTTTTCCTAAATCATCGGTTAAATCGAAAATTACGCTCTCTAATTTTTTTATTGAAAGTTTATCAATATCTTCTTTTTTTATTGTTCCATTTGTTCCTGCATATTCAATCAATTTTCTAATTTCATTTATCAAATCTTGCATATTAGTACCACAACATTCAATAAAGTATCTAATTGTTTGTGAATCTATATTTACTTTATAACCATTGCAAATTACTTTTATTCTTTTCTCAATCTGGTTTGCATTTTGGAAGTCAAACTTACATATTACACCATTTTTTTCAATTGCAGTATATAAACTTGATTTATTATCAGCCTCTTCTTCAACAAATACCAACACAACAGATTCATTTATTATTTTTATATTTTCTTCAATATATTTTGTTAATTTATCCTTTAATTTTGAAGTGTCTCCTGCTTTCTTCTTTGCCTCTTTTTTAAATAAACCTGTGTTTCTTGCAATTATTAATTTTTTTTCATATCCAAAACTTGGTGTTTCTATATCTGATATTATTTCTGATACATTTTGTTCATCTATCATTATATAGTTTATTCCTTTAATGCATTCTCCGAATAAGTTTCTTATCCTTTTTAAATTGCTTTCTAGTAAATATAATTCTTCTCCATATAATAAGTATAGTGATTGTAGTTGTCCATCTTTCAATTCTTTTTCCAGATTTTCAATAGTCATAATTTTCTTTCCTCACTCTCTTTCACCTTTGTTGTCCCCAAAAAGCTACGTTCCTAAAAAGACATTCTCAAAATTTCTGCAACGCTCCATGCTTGTGCAATAGTGCCTTTTGGTTCAAATGGTTTAACAGAATCGTAAATCTCAGAAATACTGCCTATACATCCTCTTTGATTTACTTCTTTTTCAAAAGTTTTTATTGTTTTTGTTACAAATTCTTCTAATTTTATTTCTAGTTTTGCTTTATATGTTTTTCTTTTTTCTGATTTTATCATGTTTTTTAGTGTATCATAGTATAATCCTAATAGCCATGTCCAAGTTATTCCTTGATGATAGCTCATATCTCTTTTGAAACTATCACCTTCGTATATTTCTATATAGTTTGGTTCTCCTTTGGCTAATGATTTTAATCCATAATTATTTAGTAATTTCTTTTCTACTACATTTATAATATTGTATGCTTCTTCTGAATTTGTTTCAATTACAGGATATGTTAAAGATATTGCAAATAGTTGATTTGGTCTTATTTTATTGTCTCCTAATACATCATATAAGCATTTTCTTTTTGGATTATAAAATTTTTCATTAAATGATTTTTTGCATTTTTTTGCTAAATCTTTATATCTTTTGATTTTTAGTTTAGCTTGATTATTATCATTTGAATTCAAATTTGAAATTGAAATGTTTTCTAATTTTTCTGTCAATTCTGCCATTATCATTAAACTATTGTACCATAAACTGTTTATTTCAACAGCTTTGCCATTTCTAGGTGTTACTGCTATTCCATTTACTTTTGCATCCATCCATGTATTTTGCGTATTTTCAGTTCCTGATGATATTAGATAATCTGTATCTAAATAAATGTTATTATTGTCTATGTCAATTCCTTTTACATAGTTTTCTATAATTTTTTCTAATTTTTCGTAAATATTCTCTTTTATAAATTCATAGTCTCCTGTGTAATTGATATATTTTTGTACTTGTTCAAATAATAGTAATGACGCATCAACACTATTATATAAAGGTCTATTGTCAAAGCCTGAGTAACCATTTGGTACTAGACCATATTTTATATCTCTTACCATTGTCAATAATATTTCTCTTGCTAAATTATATCTTTTTGTTTTTAACAATAATCCTTCAAATGATATTAGGCTATCCCTTCCCCAGTCTAAAAACCAAGGATATCCTGCAATTATTGTGTGTAATTTGAAGGTTGGTCTATATACTATAAATTGGTCTGATGCTTTTATTAATTCTTTTACTAATTCAATATTGGTATCATTTTTTTGTTCTAATAGACCTGCATTTTCTATTATATTTTCTATTCTTTTATTTTCTTTTGCCATTATATCTTTAAGATTAATTTCTTCTATATTTTCTTCTAAACCGCACACAAATGATATTTCTTTTTCTTCATTCGGTTGAATTTCAATTTCATATACACCTGTAACACTATGGTTTTCTTTTGGATAAAATCCTCTTTTTTGTTCCTCTATATAGAACATATTTTTAAATGTATCATTCATGTGTTCAACATATTTTCCATCTGATAGATTCATATATACTGGGAATTTGGATTTTCCATCTATAATTAGTTTAACTTTTGTTCCTTTTATTTGCTGTTTAATGTCAAAAGTATGGTCTGTATTCATTGAATGGAAGTCTCTAAAATTAACTATTGGTGCTAATGTTAGTTTTGATGGTTTATCTATGTTTTTTACTTTGTAATAAATTCCTACAACTTGTTTTCCTCTTTCTAAACAAATTGTCTTTGTTATTTCAACACCTGCAACTTTATATGTATATGTTGGAAAATTATCTTTTTCAAATTTTTCTTGATATTTATACCCTTGTGATATGTAGTTTTCTCCTATATTTGTATATAAATCATATTTATTATTTTCTATTTGTATGCTTTCATCTACTTTTGACAATATTAAATATCTTTGTGCTGGTGGTGTTAGTGGTGCTATTAGCAAACCATGATATTTTCTAGTATTTGCACCTATAATTGTTGAACTTGCAAATCCTCCTGTTCCATTTGTTATTAGCCATTCTTTTTTTAGTCCATTTTCTAATTTAAAATCTTCTTTTGTAAATTCCATTTTTAATACATTTCCTTTCTTATGTCTTTACTTTAAATCGCTGTCTTCTAATTTTTTTAGCATTTCTTCTCTTATTTCTTGTGGTGTTTTTCTTTTTCTTCCTCTTTGACTTTTTGGAAGAGTCTGTGGATCTCTTTTTGCAGTACTAGTCTGTTTCATGCTCTTTTCATATTCTTTTCTAAATTCTAAAACTTCTTTATCTTCTTGAAGCTGATTTTCTTGTTTCATTTTATTTTCTTTAATTTTTTTTGCTTTTTTAGCTTCTTTTTTCATTTTTTGCTCTTTTAATTTTATCATTTCATCAGCTTGTTTTATTGATTCAATTCTGTCATTATATTTACTTCTAAATTTACTTTTGTGAGAACTTTTATTTACTTTTTTGTTTCTTCTTTGGTCTTTTGCCATTTGCTTTTTGATTTTATTTATTCTCTTATCTTCTCTCAATTTATTATTTAGCATTAAATATTGAGGATCATTTTGTTTATCTTGATATTTTAAATCATCACATATAAGCTCAATTATTGATTCTGCAACTAATTCTGGGTCATGTCTTATACATCCATCTGATATTGTTGATAAATTTCTTTGTAAAAATGTTATTCCCTTTACTTTATCAACATTTGAGTCAACAAGGTCTTGTCCTTCTAAATTGTATTTTTTGATATATTCAGGGACAATTTCACCAGTGTCATAGATACAGTAATCAACTATTCCTTTTCCACAATGCTCTATAATTGCATTTAAGTGGTCAGAAACGCTATATTCGTCTGTTTGTCCTGGTTCTGTCATTATATTACTTATATAAACTTTTAATCCTGTTGATTCTTTTATTGCTTTTGCTACACCATTTACTAATAGGTTTGGTATAACATTTGTATATAAACTTCCAGGACCAATTATTATGCAATCAGCTTCTTTTATTGCTTCTAATACTCCTGGTGCAGGTCTACAATTTGTAGGATTTAAATATATCCTGTTTATTTTTGTTACTTTTTCATATACAACTTCTGCAATTTTAGATTTTTCTGTTACTAAATATCCGTTTTGAAGTTCTGCTGTAATGTTCATTTCATCTAATGTTACAGGCAATACTTTTCCTACTATATTTAGTACTTCATTGCTTTTTATAATAGAATCTGAAAAATCTTTATTTATGTTTTTCATTGCACTAAAATATATATCTGCAAATGTTAAATTTCTTAATTTTCCATCTGTAAATTTGTAATTAAATAACTTATCTAGTTGTCCATCTTTTGTATCAGAAGAAAGTGCAACTATACTATCTTTTACATCATCTAATGGCATTGTTTGCAATTCTTTTCTTGATTCACTTATCCCTTCACCATAATCTGATATTGTTACAATTGCTGTTAAATTATCAGTATATTTCTTTAATCCAGAAAGTACTGTATTTAATCCAGCTCCTCCGCCTATTACTACTATGTTTGGTCCTTGATGATATACTTTTTTGTTGAATATTAGTGATTTTACATTTACATTGCTTTTGTCTTTCATTCTATCATCAGTTGATTCAATTAGGATTTCTAGTGTTCTTTTATTGAAAAATACTAACCCAAATATTGTTGCTAATACTCCTATTACAAATGTTGCTATTATTTTTGCTAATTCTTCAAATGACATTTCTTTTAAAACTAAAATTTCTGCTGTTCCATAACATATTAATGCTATTCCTATTAGTATTAGCAGCATCCATCTTTTTAATTTGCTTTTTGAATCAAACCATTTTATAAATCCATTCATTGTCCTTGTTACCTCCAAATATCCTTATATCTTTTTTGTCCTTTTGAGGACGTAGCCTTTTAGGGCATTCTTAATTTAAAACTTTAATTTCAAATTCTATTTTTTTTCCGAATTTTTCATAGACTTTATCTGTAATGTATTTTGCTAAATCTAGTACATCTTGTGCCGTTGCATTTCCTGTGTTTATTATAAATCCTGCGTGCTTTTTTGAGATCATTGCTCCTCCTACTGAGTAGCCTTTTAGTCCTGCTTCATCTATTAATTTTGCTGTTATAAAGTCTTTTCCTCTTTTAAATGTGCTTCCTGCTGATGGATATTCTATTGGTTGTTTTTCTTTTCTGAATTGTGCATATTCATCCATTTTTGCTTTTATTTCTTCTGTATTTCCTTTTTCTAGTTCCAATTTTGCTTGTAAAATGATATATTTTCCATCTGAAAATTTACTGTGTCTGTATGTGAACTCTGCTTCTTCGTTTGTGAATTTATGGATTTTTCCTTCATAATCTATTGCTGTTATTTCTGTTACAATATCTTTCATTTCTTTTCCGTGTGCACCTGCATTCATTAATATTGCTCCACCTATTGTGCCTGGTATTCCTGATATTTCTTCGAATCCTGTTATTTCTTCTTTTAGTAGTTTTTGCCCTAATAGTCCTATTGGCATTGCATCATCTACTGTTATTTCAACTTTATTTTGTTCTTTGTTTTCTATTTTGATTTTTTTTAGGTTTGTTTTTATTACTATTCCTTTTATTCCATCATCTGCTACAAGTATATTGCTTCCATTTCCTAATATTGTTATTTTGATGTTTTCTTTTTTGGCTAGTTCAAGTATTTTTTGTAGTTCTTTTATTGTTGTTATTTTTATGTAAAATTCTGCTGGTCCGCCTATTTTGAATGATGTGTGGTTTTTCATTGGTTCATTTTGCTTGATTTGCTCTATTGGTATTATTTTTTCTAAGCTTTCTAATATTTCTTTGTTTTCCAATTTTTTCACACTCGCTTTCTTTTTATTTTTATATTCTTTATATAATATGTGTTTTTTATTTTGTTGTACTGGTATAATATATCATTTTTTTGTCAAAATTACAATGTCTGTGAGTCAATTAATCAAATTTGTGTTACTGGATAATAGTTTTGATACATT
>FR901890.1 GCA_000438255.1 Clostridium sp. CAG:389 | reverse complement strand
CGTGAGCATTCCTCAGTTTTTTATTTAAAATTTTCTATTTTTCGCTCCAATCAAACGGACATACTGATAAATAATATGTATCCTTAGAGGCTCAGTGAAATACCACAAAACTATTATCTAGTAGTAAAAGGAGAGGGAAAATATATAAAAATACTTGTCTTTTTCAAGTAAAAATGGTAAAATATATGAAAATTTGAGATATTTGGAGGGTACAATAACATGTATGAGAGAAGTGCAATAGTTCTAGAAAAAAACTTTAATACAATATTAGGATTTGATAAAAAACCAAACTTAAAAACAATATATAAAGACTATAAAGAAATTACAGAAGAAATACAAAAGTACCAATTAATTCTTGAAGAAGAAGATAAGATAATAAACGAATTTGACACAGTTGCAAATGAGATAAGATCAATTCAACAAGAACAAAAAAGGATTTCTAAAACAAACACAAAATTAGAAGAAGATAGAAATCAACTTTTTGATGATTTAGATGAAGAGCCAGAAATTATTGAGAAAAAGCTTATAAAAATAGAAAACAGCATTTCTGCAAATAATGAAAAATTAGAAGAGTCAAGAAAAAATTATATAAAAGCATTAACAGATTTTGCTCAAAAACAACAAGATAGAAATATTAGTTCAAAAAGTAGAAGAGCAGAAGAAAAAAAGCACCTTCAATTAATAGAAAAAATAACAAATGATTTCAACAGTATAGATAAAAACGTTTTAAGAGAGATAAAAGAATATCTTAATTCAGAAAACGAAGACACTGAAAAAGAAATAATAGATGCAATGATAGAAAATGGAAAAGATGAAAGAGTACCATTTAACAGAGAAGTAATCGAAAATGCTGTCAGTATTAGAAATAAAATAGAAAAAAGAGAAGCAGAATGTTATATATCAGTTTATGAAAAAACAAAAAGACTATTAATAGAACTAAACAATGATGATATAAAATTAGACAAGTATACTAAAAATCTAAGAGATGTAAGCTTAAAATTAGCATTTCTAAAAGCATTGAAATTATATATTGTAAGTTTCTTAGATAATGAAAGAATGGCAGCTATTAATGGAGTAAAAGTCCACAATAAATTGATGTCGGAGGCATGCGAAAGTTTTAAAGCGGATATAGAACAATTTGAAAATTTATATGAATTAATCTTACGAGAAATAGCAGGAAAATCAAGCAAAAAAGCATATAAAGAATTATATAATAAAGAATATCTAAAAAATGTTGAAGATAAAGAGAAAAACTTTGAAAAAGAAGTAAATAATATAAGAATAAATGCAGGAGCTTTAATAAATTCTAATTATTGGAGAATAGAAGAGATAAAGAATATTTATCATATTTTTCAAAATGAAGTAAGTGAAAAGTTTGGAAAAGATTTATCAGAATTTAAATTAGAGGAAGATGATGCAGAAGTTGTACCAGAAGAAAAAGTAGAAGACGACATATTTAAAACAAAAATTTCAGAGGAGGATGCTGAATATGTTGAAGAATTTGAATTTGACGATGATGATGAGTACGAAGATGAATATGATGAAGAATATGAGGATGACGATTCAGAAATAAATGATTCAGACGACGATGAATATGAAGAAGACGAAGAATATGATGAATATGAAGAAGATGATGAGAATCAAGATGATAGTGATATAGATTCAGATGATGAATTCGAAGAAGATGAAGAGTTTGAAGATGAATATGATGACGACTATAATGACGAGTATGACGATGACTATGATGATGAATATGATGATTATGATGACGAAGAAGACGACGACGAGGAATATGACGAAGATGAATATGAAGAAGACGATGATGATGACTATAAAGAAGAGGATGAACGCAATCACAATAAACATAGAAAAATAAACAAAAAAGAAAACAAAACAAAAAACACAAGAAAAAATAATCAAAAACAAGAAGATAGTGATAACTCAAAAAAAGGAATAGGACTATTCAATAAACTATTTAAACAATAAAAATATTAAATAAAATATTCAGACGATAAAAAGGAAAGGTAGAAATGTATTTAATAGTAGGATTAGGAAACCCAGAAAGTGAATATGCACACACAAGACACAACATGGGATTTGACACAATAAATGAATTAGCAAAAAACAACAATATCAATATAACAAAAACAAAATTCAAAGCACTATATGAAACAGGAATAATTCAAAATGAAAAAGTAATATTACTAAAACCACAAACATATATGAATCTAAGTGGAGAGGCAATAAAAGAAGCAAGAGACTTTTATAATGTAAAACCAGAAGAAATAATAGTAATATATGACGACATAGATATAGAAAAAGGAAAAATAAAACTAAGAAAAAAAGGTGGACCAGGTTCACACAATGGTATGAAATCAGTTGTACAAGAATTAAACACAACAGATTTCATAAGAATAAGAGTAGGTATAGGACAACCTGAATTCAAAAGTGATATGATAAATTATGTCATTGGAAAAGTGCCAGAAGAAGAGCAAAAAATACTACAACAAGGGACAAAAAAAGCAGCAGAAGCAATAGAAGAAATATTAAAAAACGGAATAGATATTGCAATGAACAAATTTAATTAGAGAGGAATACAAAAATGCTAGAAATATTAATAGACAAAAATCAACAAGAAAGGCAAATAGCGTTAGTAGACAATGAAAAACTAGTAGAATACTATATAGACGAAGAAAAATCGACAAGAAAAGAAGGAAATATTTATATAGGTGTAGTAAGGAATATAATAAAAGGTATGCAATCAGCATTCGTAGACATAGGAACTGAAAAAAATAGTTTTATACACCTAAAAGATATACTAGAAAAAGTTAATGAAAAAAATGAACAAAACAACATAAAAAATCAACTAAATCATAATGAAATAGACATAAGTGATGTTATAAAAGAAGGACAAAAAATATTAGTACAAGTAAAAAAAGATAGCAATCTTCAAAAAGGAGCAAGAGTATCAACACACATAAATCTACCAAGCAAATATATAGCATTAATGCCAAACACAGATATAATAACAATATCTCAAAAAATAGAAGATAAAAAAGAACAAGAAAGACTAATAAAACTAGTAAAAGAAAACCTAAGTCAAGGAAACGGAGCAATAATAAGAACATCAGCAGTAGGAAAAGAAAAAGAAATAATAGAAGATATAAAAAACACAGAAAAAAGATGGGACAACATCCAAAAAGCATTTAAAAATGACACAGGTAAAATGCCAAAACTATTAGAGAAAGCACAAAGTCTCGTTGAAAAAATGATAATAGATTTGCCAGAAAATTCAATACAAAAAATAACAGTAAACAGCAAAAGAGAATTTGATAAAATTCAAAACTTTAAAAATCAAAACAATTATTTAGAAAACGCAACAATAGAACTAAAAGAAAATGAAGATGTACTAGATAAATACAATATAAAAAAAGAAATATTAAAAATAGAAAACAGAAAGATATGGCTAAAATGTGGTGGATTTATCACTATTGATAAAACAGAAGCACTAACAGCAATCGATGTAAACACAGGAAAATATACAGGAAGTAAAAATCCAGAGCAAACAGTATATAAAGTAAATGAGGAAGCAACAATTGAAATAGCCAAACAACTTAGATTAAGAGATATTGGCGGAATTATTATAATCGACTATATTGATATGAAAGATGATAGCCATAAAGAAAAAATAGAAAAATTATTAAAAGAAAGATTAAAAAATGATAGAACAAAAACACAAGTTGAAGGTTTTACAAAATTAGATTTAATGGAAATGACAAGAAAACATGTATGCAGTCATAAAGAATAAACCGATGGAGGAAAAAATGAACGTAGGATTTATATCACTAGGATGTAGCAAAAATTTAATAGATACAGAAGTAGCAATAGGACTATTCAAAAACAACAACTATAAAATAGTAAACAATCCAGATGAAGCAGACATATTAGTAGTAAACACATGTGGATTTATAGAATCAGCAAAAGAAGAAGCCATTAACACAATCTTAGAAATGGCAGAATACAAAAAGAAAAGATGCAAATATCTAATAGCAATGGGATGTCTTGTACAAAGATATTATGATGATTTAGTAAAACTTTTACCAGAAGTAGATTTATTCGTAAAAATAGACGAATACAATAAATTATGGGATAAAATAGAAGATTTACTAAAAAGAGATATAGTAGAAAAATCAAAAACAAAAACAGTAACAAAAATATCAGAAGTAAAGCCACTTCCAATGCCTACATACAATGAATTTATGGAAAGAATTGTTACAACAGGTAAAAACTATGCATATTTGAAAATAGGGGAAGGATGCAGTAACAGATGTACATATTGTGCTATTCCATATATAAGAGGTCCATTTGTTAGCAGAAAAATGGAAGATGTTTTAGATGAAGCTGAAATGCTTGCTAAAAAAGGAATAAAAGAATTAATCGTAATTGCACAAGATACAACAAAATATGGTGTTGATATATATGGAGAAAGCAAACTTGCAGAATTATTAGAAAAATTAAGCAAGATAAATGGAATTGAATGGATTAGATTCTTATATTCATATCCAGAAGGAATTACAGATGAGTTGATAAAAGTTATAGCAACTAATAAGAAGATTGCAAAATACTTTGATATTCCAATTCAACATATATCAAATCCAATTCTAAAAAAGATGAATAGAAAGACAAGTAAAGAAAATATTACTGCAATAATAGAAAAAATCAGAAATGAAATACCAGATGTAACACTAAGAACAAGTTTGATTGTTGGATTCCCAGGTGAAACTAAGGAAGATTTTGAAGAACTTTTAGATTTTGTTAAAAACACAAAATTTGATAAGTTGGGTACATTTATGTACTCAAAAGAGGAAGGAACACCAGCAGCAAGACTTCCAGAACAAATACATGGTAATACTAAAAAATCAAGATATAACAAAATAATGGAAGCACAACAAGAAATTTCAAAACAAATTTTAAAAAATAAAATAGGAAAAACTTATAAAGTTTTAGTAGAAGATATGTCTTTTGATGGCAAATATTTTATAGGTAGAACTATGCAAGATGTTCCAGATGAAGACGGATTAGTATATATTGAAAATAATGATAATTCAAATGAAAATGAAATTTTAGATAATTTTGTAAATTGTAAAATTATTGATGTAAGTAATTATGATTTAATTGGAGAAATAGAATAAATCAGAAAAACAATTCATATGCAATGTAATTTTATATATTAAGAAAAGAACCAGTAAATAGTAGAATCATTTACTGGTTCTTTAAATGTTGTAACATTCTTCTCTCTGCATCTTTTTTAGCAATATCTTCACGTTTATCATAAAGTTTTTTACCTTTGCCAACACCAAGCTCAACTTTAACTAAACTGCCTTTAAAATACATACTTAATGGAACAAGGCTATAACCTTTTTGTTTAGTCATAACTATTAATTTGTTAATTTCACGTCTATTTAACAATAATTTTCTATCACGTAAAGGATCTTTATTAAAAATGTTTCCATGTTCATATGGACTAATATGTAATCCAACAATATAAATTTCATTATTTTTTATTAGGGCATAGCTGTCCTTTAAGTTTGCTTTCCCGATTCTTATAGATTTTATCTCTGTACCTGATAGTACAATTCCTGCTTCTAATTTATTTTCGATTGTGTAATTATGAAATGCAGTTGGATTTTTTGCAATTAATTTATTATCAGACATGTTTTTATATACCTCTCATTTTCTAAATATTTCAATTAAAAGTATAACACGAAAAAAGCAAAACTGCAAACAAAAATATAAGATGATTATTAAAAATTATATAGTATTTTAAAGAAAATAATTTATAGAAATAAGTTTAAGTTCTATTGACATATTCATGATTTATGGATATAATTTTTAAAAATCCACAATTTGTGAATCGTGTGATACAATAAAAAGAATTAGTAATAAAAAACATGAAATCACAAATAATAAGAAAAATTAATTAAAAAAACTAAGGAGGAAAAAATGAACAAAAACAAAGGTATTACATTAATCGCGTTAGTAATAACGATAATTATTCTATTGATATTGTCAGGAATATCAATATCAGCATTAACAAACCAAGGATTGTTCAAAA
>FR901889.1 GCA_000438255.1 Clostridium sp. CAG:389 | reverse complement strand
ATTCCTGAAACCTTTTTGTATCAAGTGTTTCTCCATTTTTCATATTAAGGAACGAATACATGAGTTATAGCACCTACAAATTTTCCATTTTGAATAATAGGAGAGCCACTCATTCCGTTGTATTATTCCACCAGTTTTCTCTAATAATTCTTTATCAGTAACTTTTATTAACATACTCTTATTATCATAATTATTATCTTTAAATATTTTTTCTATTTCAATTTCATATTCATTTATTTTTCCATTTTCAAGACTGCACATAATAGTTGCTTTTCCTGTCTTTATTTCATCCCTTAATGCTAAATCCATCTTCTTTGACATATCTATATTTAAACTTGAAGCATTATCAACTTTACCATAAATTCCAAATTTAGTATTTTTATAAATCACTCCTATATTTTTTTGATTATCTACTGTTCCCTGTATTCTTCCTGGATTTCCACTTTCACCTTTTACTATATTTAATATTTTAGTTGTAACAAACTCTCCTGATGCTATATCTATTAATTGCTCAGTATCGATATCTGTTATTCCATGTCCTAATGCTCCAAATGATTTTGAATCTGGATCATAAAAAGTCACTGTTCCAACACCAGCAGCACTGTCTCGTACCCATAATCCTAATTTATATTCTTTTTGTGCTGTTTCTACTGGTTTTATTGAACATTCTAATGTTTTTTGTTCATGGACATATTTTATATTTATCACATTTCCATTTGATGAATTTACTCTTTTTACTAAGTCTTCTGTATCTTCAATATTTGTGTTATTTATTGATATTATTCTGTCTCCTTCTTGTATTCCTGTATTTTCATATGGTTTATATTTTTTGTTGTCTATTCCTTCTATTTCTGTCATTCCTACTACTAATACTCCATTTGTGTATAGTTTTATTCCAGCAATATTTCCTATTGGTATAACTTGCGTTTTGGGTAATACGTCTACATTTACATTTTTTAAAAATATATTTTCAAATAGACTTAGTTTTACTACTTTTTTTCCTGGGTTTTCTATTGTTTTTGTTTGATTGCTTGATAATGTTTCTATTACTTGGTCTTTTTCTGTTAAATCTGCTTTTAGTCCTAATATTGTTTTTAAGTTTATTTTTTCACCTTCAAATATTACTATGTTGTCTGGTATTGATTGTATTGAAAGTGTATATAAATAGATAATTAGCAATATGATTGTTACTGATATTGCTAATACTTTTTTTATGTTTTTCAATTTTATTTTCTCCTTGTATAAAAAGTTTATTAATATTATTTACTTTTTAATACTTTTTATACAAAGTTTATTTTTTGTTATAATTCAGTAAAAATTTCTTGTGTAGTATAGTTACCTATATA
>FR901888.1 GCA_000438255.1 Clostridium sp. CAG:389 | reverse complement strand
TCATATTGATTTAATAAATCTTGTTCTTTTTGTTGTGCCTCTGCTGTTGCTTCTTTTGCTTTTTGAGCATTTTTAAATAATCCTGTATTTGTTAATGATGATATTGTTATTCCTGACAATATCAATAAAATAATGATTGTAATTACTAGTGCTACTAGTGTTATACCTTTTGTGCTTTTGTACCTTTTAAACATAATTTTCTTCCTTTCATTTGTATTTTCTTGTATCATTCTACATCAATCGATCTTTTTTGTCAACAATTTGTATGAATAAAATTAATTATTTTTGGTAATATTTTTATTATGTTCGTGCTTTTTAATTAGTTTAACTCACTTTTTATTATTTTATCTTAATGTTATGATTTTTATATTAATTATGAAAGTAGGTGTTACATTTGTTAATAAAAAACGATGATGTTTTAAAAGTACTTGGTAAGAAAATTAAACAAGCTAGATTATCTAAAAAGTTTACACAAGAATATGTAGCTGAAAATGTCGATATTTCTATTGATTTATTAAGAAATATAGAAAATGGTAGAAATATTGGTAGTGTTCCTACTTTATTAAATTTATGTAATTTTTTAAGTATTTCTCCTAATTTTTTATTTTCTGAATTGTTAACTTATAAAGAAGATACTCTTGATACTTTTCTTTCATCTTCTATAAAGAGTATTTCAAAAGATGATAAAGAATTGTTAAAACAGATTATTATTCATATAGATAGAAATTATTAATTTTAAGAATAATGTATAAAACTTGATTAAAAAACACATTGAATCTATTATTAAATTCAATGTGTTTTTTATAGCTGAACTTCATTTTATATTAAGTTTCTTATTCTTTTTTTAGTTCTTCTATTTCTTTTTTGCTTAAATTTGTTGCTTCTATTATTTGTTCAATTGTTAATCCCATTTTTAATAATTTTCTTGCTGTCTCTCTAATCCCATCTTTTTTTCCTGCTTCAAAAAAATTAT
>FR901887.1 GCA_000438255.1 Clostridium sp. CAG:389 | reverse complement strand
AAAAGGTTCAATTTTTCAAAAACATATAGCTAACTAAACCCTGTAATAAATCATTATTGAACTGCCACATTATATATCTTTTTTTATTTTTTTGCAATGTATAAATTTTCTAAAATCGGTAAAAATATTATCAAAAGATTTTTAGGAGGTTTAAAATGGATATTGAAAAACACTTAATAATAACAGGAACATCAGAAACATCTTGGAAAGATGCTATAACAAAAACAATAACAGAAGCATCAAAAACAATAGATTATATATCAGGAATAAAAATACTTGAACAAAGAGCCAAAATTGATGGAAATAAAATATCAGAATACTTTGTAGACTTAGACTTAACATTTTTAATTGATTTAAATAGAAAGGACGATAAATAATGAACCCTATTGAAACAAAACAAACTTATCAAGATTACGTTGATAAAAAATCCCCTAATTCACCAATTTTTAAAAATTGTTTTAATGCATTTTGGGTTGGTGGATTAATCTGCACAATTGGTCAAATAATAATGAATATTTGTAAAGAACGAGGTTTTGACCAAACACTATCAGGAACTATTGTATCTATAATTTTAATTGGAATTTCAGCATTTTTAACAGGTCTAAATATTTTTAATAAAATTGGAAAATTTGCAGGAGCTGGTTCTTTAATTCCAATAACTGGTTTTGCTAATTCAATTGTTTCACCAGCAATGGAATATAAATCAGAAGGCTATGTTATGGGTGTTGGTGGAAAAATGTTTACTGTTGCAGGCCCTGTACTTGTATTTGGTATTTCTGCTTCGATAATTGTTGGAATTGTTTATTTAATTTTTAACACACAAAGTATGACACTTGTTTAAAAAAAGGAGTTGATTTTTTGAAAAAAATAGGAAAACAAACTATAAAATTTGATAATCCCCCAACTATAACAGAATGTGCATCTATCGTAGGTCCAAAGGAATCACAAGGTCCTCTTGCAAAATATTTTGATCAAACACTCAATGACGAATTTTGGGGTGAAAAAACTTGGGAAAAAGCTGAAAGTAAAATTATAAAAGAAACTGTAAATACTGTAATTAGTAAATCTGGAATTCCATCTGAGAAAATTGACTGTTGCTTTGCTGGTGATTTGCTTAATCAATGTATTTCTTCTAGCTTTGGACTGCGTGAACTAAGCATTCCATTTTTCGGTGTATTTGGTGCATGTTCTACTTTTGTAGAGTCAATGGCTCTGTCTGCAATTGCAGTTGAAAGCTTTGCTGAAAATGCATTATGTGCTACTTCCAGTCATTTTTGCAGTGCTGAAAAACAATTCAGATTTCCTCTTGAACTTGGTAATCAACGTCCTCCCACATCTCAATGGACAGTCACTGGAAGTGGTGCAGCAATAATTTCAAAAAATGGAACCGGTCCATTTATAACTCATATTACTCCGGGAAAAATTGTTGATATGGGCATAAAAGACGCTAATAACATGGGTGCTGCAATGGCGCCAGCATTCGCAGATAGTTTAATAACACATTTAAAAGATACTGGTAGAAGTCCTAGTTATTATGATGCTATTATAAGTGGTGACCTTGGTCACATTGGAAAAGAGCTTTCTATTGATATTGCTAAATCACAAGGGTATAATATTAAACCTAATTACAATGACTGTGGTGTTTTAATTTTTGATAAAACAAAACAAGATACTCATTCAGGTGGAAGTGGTTGTGCTTGTTGTGGTACTGTATTTTCAGGTTATTTATTTAAACAACTAAAAGAAAAGAAAATTAAAAAATTATTACTTATTGCAACTGGTGCTTTAATGAATTCTACTAGTTCACAACAAGGTGAATCTATTCCCGGAATAGCTCATGCAATTAGTATAGAAATGTAAAAGGAGTAATGCTATATGAATATAAATTGGGCAAATGTTTTTAATTGGTTACCACTTTTAAAGTGTTTTGTTGTTAGTGGTCTCATCTGTGTAATTGGTCAAATTCTGATAGATAAAACCAAACTAACACCTGCTAGAATTTTGGTTATTTTCGTGACTACTGGTGCAATTTTAGGTGGCCTTGGTATTTATAAATATTTAGTTGATTTTGCAGGTGCTGGTGCTACTGTACCATTAACTGGTTTTGGTTATAATCTAGCAAAAGGTGCAATTGAAGGTGTTAAAGAAACTGGCTTAATTGGTGCTTTTACTGGTGGTGTTAAAGCTGCTTCTGGTGGTATTGCCGCTGCCGTATTTTTTGGATATTTAGCTTCTTTGATTTCAAAACCAAAAATGAAAAAACAATAATATTTTAATAAAATATTATAACTATTTTAAGCTAGCTTTTCGACGTACTTTGAAAATTAAACAATAAGATGGTAATATTGATTTGTTTCCAAATATTACCATCTAAAAAAATTTACACACTAATAAAAGTTATTTAGTTATATTAAT
>FR901886.1 GCA_000438255.1 Clostridium sp. CAG:389 | reverse complement strand
TAGAGGCACAGAAAAAGTCAAAAGTGCAATACCTCAAAACTATTATCTTGTAACCTTAAAAGGACATTTTTTCAAAAAAACTTGCAAAATATAAAAAAATGTTCTAGAATACTAAAAAGAATACAAGAAAAACATAGGAGGAAATATGGCTGATAAATTAATAATAGTAGAATCACCAGCAAAGGCAAACACAATAAAAAAATTCTTAGGTGGAAACACAAAGGTTGTAGCCTCAATGGGACATATAAGAGATTTACCAAAATCAAAATTAGGTGTAGACATAGAACACGATTTTGAACCAGAATATATAAATATTAGAGGAAAAGGAGATTTAATAAAATCTTTAAAAACAGATGCTAAAAAGGCAAAAAAAGTATATTTAGCAACTGACCCCGACCGTGAGGGTGAAGCAATAGCATGGCACCTAGCAAAAATATTAGAAGAAGACAAAGATAAAATAACAAGAGTCACTTTTAATGAAATAACAAAATCAGCAGTACAAAAAGCAATAAAAGAGCCCAGAGACATAGATTTAAACACTGTTGATGCACAACAAGCAAGAAGAGTTTTAGACAGAATAGTTGGATACAAAATAAGTCCATTATTATGGAAAAAAGTAAAAAGAGGACTATCAGCAGGTAGAGTCCAATCAGTTGCAGTAAAATTAATAGTAGATAGAGAAACAGAAATTGAAAATTTTATACCACAAGAATATTGGAACATATATGCAAATTTAAAAGATGAAAAATCTAAAAAAGAATTTGAAGCAAGATTCTATGGGAAAAACGGAAAAAAACAAGAAATCAACTCAAAAGAACAAGTTGACCAAATATTAAAAGACATAGAAAAAGCAAAATATATAGTATCAGAAATCAAAAAAGGCGAGAAAAAGAGAAATCCAGCACCACCATTTACAACAAGTACAATGCAACAAGAAGCATCAAGAAAATTAGGATTTACATTAAAGAAAACAATGTCTGTTGCACAAACATTATATGAAGGTGTAAAAATAGCAGACAAAGGAACAGTAGGTCTAATAACATACATGAGAACAGACTCTACAAGAATCTCAGAAGAAGCAAGAGCTGCTGCAAAAACACATATAGTATCAACATATGGTGAAGAATTCTATGAAAATAGATATTACAAAACAAGTAAAGATGCACAAGATGCACACGAAGGTATAAGACCAACATACTCAGATATTGAGCCAGAAAGTGTAAAAGATGAGCTAAGTAAAGACCAATATAAACTATATAAATTAATTTATAACAGATTTATGGCAAGTCAAATGAAACCAGCAGTTTATGACACGATGGCAGTAAATATCAAGGCAAATGACTATGACTTTAAAGCAAATGGTCAAAATTTAAAATTCAAAGGATTTATGATTTTATATGTTGAAGGAACAGATGAAAAAGAAGAACAAGAAGAAGGAATGTTACCAACATTAGACGAAAATCAAGAAGTAAAACTAATTAAGATAAATCCAAAACAAAGCTTTACAGAACCACCTGCAAGATACACAGAGGCAAGTTTGGTTAAAGCATTAGAAGAAAAAGGAATAGGAAGACCAAGTACATATTCACCAACAATTACAACAATTTTAGAAAGAAGATATATAGAAAAAAAACAAAAACAACTAGTACCAACGGAACTTGGAAAAATAGTAAATAAGCTACTTACAGAAAACTTTGCAGATATAGTAAATGTGGAATTTACAGCAAAAATTGAAAATGAGTTTGATGAAATTGCAGAGGGAAAAGAAAAATGGAAAAAGACTATTAGAGAATTCTATGGACCATTTAAACAAGAACTTGAAAAAGCAGAAAAAGAACTAGAACATGTGCAATTAGTTGATGAAGTATCTGATGTAAAATGTGATAAATGTGGAAGAATGATGGTTTATAAATATGGAAGATATGGCAAGTTTCTAGCTTGTCCAGGATTTCCAGAATGTAGAAATATAAAACCAATAGTAGAAACAATTGATGTTCCATGTCCAAAATGTGGGGCAAAAGTGCAAGTTAGAAAAACAAAAAGAAAAAGAAATTACTACATTTGTGAAAATAATCCAGCATCTTGTGACTATATTTCTTGGGATAAGCCAAAACTTGGTGAGAAATGGAATCCAGAAGAGGCAGAAAAAGTAAAAAAGGAGACAGAAAAGAAAAAAAGAACAACTAAAAAGGCTACAACAACAAGAAAGAAGACTACAAAAAAGTAAATTCTAAAAATAGGGATTTGGTAACAGTGTTACATTCATAGCTTATATATTAGTTATATAAACTGCAAACAGTAACAGAATAGGTTCTCAATCCCTATTTTTATTTCTTAAAACTATTGACAATATTTATAATTTTTGGTATCATATTAATTGCTTTTGAATATAATTAAATATAACAGAAAGCAAAAATGCAGGTATAGTTTAGTGGTAAAACATAACCTTGCCAAGGTTAAGTTACGGGTCCGATTCCCGTTACCTGCTCCATAATACCTTTTTAGGTAAAAATTAATAAATAAAATATGGCGAGTTAGCCAAGCGGTAAGGCACGAGTCTGCAAAACTCTGATGATCGGTCCGACTCCGATACTCGCCTCCAAAAGAACTATTATTACGTGATTCAACGTTTTAATAGTTTTTTTATTACAGTTAAACTTTTAAAAATATATAGAAAGAGACACAATCAAAAATACTTTTACTCAGTTGTAACTTTTTTATGGAAAAATTTACAAAAATAGCAAATCTTATTTACAAAAAACAACAAAAACTATATAATGAAGTCAGGATGTATTTATACAAAAAAGAAAAACAAGAAAAAGATACAAAAAATAAAAGATAAAAGGATAAAACTATGAAAAAACAAAATAAATCACTAATAATATTATTATTAGTTCTTATACTAATTTCAATATCAAGTCAAAAAATATATGCAAGTAATACAAATTTATTTCAAAAAACAGAATACTCAGAAGAATTTAAAAAATGGCTAGAACTCTCAGATGAAGAAAAAGAAAATTCAATAATACCAAGAATGTATGAAATTGAAAACACAAAATCAGTTTCTAAAAACCCATTAAATATAGCAAGAATGTTAAAAGCAAGCAATAGCACAAGATATAGTTTAAAAAATATAATTCCAGCAAATCTTGCTATAAAAAATCAACAGCAAACAAATTCATGTTGGGCATTTGCAGCACTTTCTTCATTAGAAACAAACCTAGCATTATCTAATTATAAAAGCGGAAATAATTTATCAAAAATATATGATTTTTCAGAAAGACATATGGAATATGCTACAAGCAAAACATTTAACAATAATGCAGAAAACAAAATTGGATATAATCGAAAAGTTGGAAGTGGTGGATCATTCTTATTCGCAAGTTCATATTTAACAAATGGAAGTGGAGCAATTTCTGAATCAGAAATGCCATTTGAAAATAATGAAGACACAATAGATATAAGTCAAATACAAAATAAAACAGTTTCTAGCCAAGTGTATGATACAGTAGCCTTTCCTGATTATAGTAAAGAAAATGATGAAAACAAGGCTAAAATTATGAATCAAATTAAACAACATATTCAAAATTATGGTTCAGTACAAGCTTCTATACATGGCAACTCTTCTAGTTTATCAGCATATAATTGTTACAATAATGACACAGGAGCAAAATTCTGTAAAAATTCAATAATGCACAAAATAGACCATGCGGTGTCAATAATTGGATGGGACGACAATTATAGTATTGATAATTTTTCAGAAAATGCTAAGCCAACATCAAACGGAGCTTGGATAGTAAGAAACTCTTGGGGAGAAAAAGCGGAAAATTGGAAATTATCTGAACTAAAAGAAGAAATATTTAATACTTATAAACAACAATGTATATCAAGGGGATGGAATTCAGCAGAAGAAATACCAGATGAATTTATAAAACAAGCTGGTTACACTATTGAAAATGGTAATGCGTATATAAAATATGGAGATAACGGAATTATATATATATCTTATGAAGATGTTAATGTTTCAAAAGAAATGTTTGGGATAATAAAAGCGACTGACACAGTAAATTATGATTGCATATATCAATATGATGAATACTTCCCAGCAATGCAATTAACATTAAACAATCCTAGTATGATGTTAAGTAATATATTTAACAAAAAATCATCAGGAACAGAATATTTAACACAAATATCTTTATATGCACCTGAAACATATACATGTAAAGTATATGTAAATCCAAATGGCACAAGCAGAGCAAAGAATGATTTACAACTTGTAACATTAAAAGCAGGAGAATCTGAAACAGTTAATGCAGGTTACCATACATTAGAATTCTCTAAACCAATTGAAATAAAAGCAAATTCTTTTGCAGTAGTAGTAGAAATTCAAGGCTCTAAAAATAGTTTGAAATTACCACTAGAAAGCAAAGTAAGTGGAGTATCAGCATGGGACTCAGTAACAGTTGAGAATGGAAAATGTTTTGTTGCAATAGGAAATGACTTAGAAAAGTGCGAATGGATTGACCTAAGCAAAATGACAGAACAAAATTCATCATTAGTTAATGGTGATAGTACAATAAAAGCATTTACAACAACTGAATTAATAGATGAATCATTAAAAAGTATTGAAATAGCAACACCACCTACAAAGACATCTTATTTTGAAGGAGAAAATTTTGATAAAACAGGTATGGTAGTAAAAGCAAATTATAATAGCAAAACAAATCCATCTACAATTTTAGATGGTTCAAGTTATAATATCACAAATGGAACCAACTTAAAAGAAGGACAAACAAGTGTAACAATAACATATAAAGACAAAAGTGTTAATCAAAAAATAACAGTAGAAAAAAATAGTGTAGTAGGATTAAAAATAAAAACACCACCTACAAAAACATCTTATTTTGAAGGACAAAAATTTGATAAAACAGGAATGGTTGTAGAAGCAACTTATAAAGATGGTACAACAAAAGAAATATCAGATTATACAATAATTGATGGAAATACTTTAAAAGCAAATCAAAAACAGGTAACTATTTCTTATGGAGAAAAAACAATTACTCAGGATATAACAGTAACACCAAATGCGCTAACAGAAATAAAAGTTACAAAAGCACCAAATAAAACAAAATATATAGTAGGGCAAGATTTTGATAAAACAGGAATGGTGATTACAGGAACATACCAAGATAAATCAACACAAGAAATATTAGACTATACAATAGAAAATGGAAAAAACTTAACAAAAGGACAAACTTCTATAACAATAAAATATGAAGAAAAAACAACAACTCAATCAATAACAGTAGAAGAAAAAACAATTACAGGAATATCAATAAGCAAAGCTCCTTCTAAAACACAGTATATTCAAAATAAAGAAAGTCTTGATTTAACAGGAGGAATCCTAAAAATAAAATATAATGACAATACTAGTGAAGAAATAGAACTAACATCAGAAAAAATTAAAAATTCAGGATTTGACAATAAAAAAATAGGTAAAAATAATATTACAATAACATATCAATCATTTACAACAACATTAGAAGTAGAAATAATATCAGAACAAGTAGCAGAAAATTCTAATTTAGATAAAGCAATTTGCAATATAAATAGTGCTAAATTCTACACTTTTTCAAATAAAGATATACAAGAATATGCAATAATAGATGTAACGATAAATGAAATAACAAGAAATACAAAAAATGATAGCTGTGAATATTATTACTACTTATCTTCAAACCAAGATGAAAGTAATATACAAAATTGGGTAAAAATAAATGAAAATCAAACAGATAATGAAAAACTTACATTTACAATAAATACAAAAGACATGAAAAACTATTCAGAAATTTATGATGCACAAACAGTATACATATACATAAAAGAAGTGGCAAAAAAAGGTGGAAATCAAGCAGTATTAATGTCAAAATCAATAGAGATGAAAGCAAATGTTTTGGGAGAAGTTTATTTAGACAATGTAAAAATTAATAATTCAAATTCTGGAAATAGTAATAATTCAGGAACATCTAATAAAGATGAAGATAAGACAATAGCACAAAATAAATTGCCACATGCGGGAGTTAGAAATATAATGATTTTTGTATCAATAATTTTAGTGATAGGTATTATATTCTATGCTAGATATAAAAATTTAAGCAAATATATAAAATAAAAATTTTGGAAAAGAGGATTAATATGAAATCTAAATATTTAATTATAACAATTATTTTAATAGTTTTAATAACAATTTTTAATGGAAAAGTTAATGCTGAAACATCAAAATTTTCATTTGATAAAGAAAGTGTAGATGTTACATTAAATGGAACAAAATATATCTCATATACAGGAGGAACAGGAAGTATAACATGGTCAAGTAGTGATACATCTATTGCAACAGTAAATAATGGAGTTGTAAAAGGACTAAAAATTGGAGAAACAACAATAACTGCTAAAAGAGGAGAAGAAACAGCATCTTGTAAGGTTAAAGTTATTTATAATTCATTACAAATTGGAGGAAATGAGTCTAAAAATGTATCAAAAGTAAATCTTATATTAAACGAACATGATACAGAAAATTTATATGCAACAGTAAAAGACAATGAATATAAAGAAGTTAGTAATGCACAAGTAAAATGGACAAGTTCAGATTCTACAATAGTTACAGTAGACAGTAATTCAGGAAAAATAAAAGCAGTTAAAGCAGGAACAGCTACTATTACAGCAACAGCAGCAGGAGTTACAGATTCGTGTGAAGTAACAGTTTATAGTGCACCAGAATTTACTAATTTTACAAATGCAAAATATGAAACAAGTTTAAATGGATATTCAGAAAATTTAAAAATAAGTGGAATAACACCAAAAGATAGTATAGGATATAATTATTATTTTATGATTACACCCAATAGTACAAAACCAGAACTAGCAACAAAACATGGACAACTTGATCAAGATACAATGAAAGGAAAATTTGGAAATTTATCTGTAAATGCAAAAGAAAATTACATATATACAAGAAAATTATCAGAATATAGTGAATTAAATCAAAAATTATATTTATGGGTAATACAAGAAACAAAGCTAGGAAACACATATTATAACACAGATGGAAGCTATACTAATTACTCAACAAAATTTGTTGTTGAAGCAAAAGAGATAAAAAGAACAACATTACCACAACTAAATTTAATATTACAAAAATTTAGTATTGGACATTGGACAAGTTCAACAAGCAATGAAACAGGAAATTACACATATATAAATTTCAACTTCCCATCATCAACAGAAAATAGAAAATTTACATTAAAAATTGGAAAAATTACAAATACAACAATATTAAACAAAATTAAAAATAATGATTATTCAGGAATAACAGAACTATTAACATATGCAAAAAATAATAATAGTATATATTCAAAAGAACTAACAACAACAAGTACAGCATATTTTAGAAGTGATGAAGCATTATTTGATGGAAATAAATTATTAGAAAACAAAGCATATTATTACATTTATGTACAGTTTGACGATGAAAATGGGAAATATTATCCAATTGAAGGAATAACATTAGGACAAGCATGGTTATCTACATCATCATCTTCATGGGACTTATGGGCATATACAAGTAGTGATTTTAAATGGGATAATCTAAATTCTACATATACTCCATCAGATAATAAAACAGAAGATTCAACAGTAGCATCTGGAAGCTTACCAAAAGCAGGTAAAAATATAATAATGCTAAGTTGCTTAATATCTGTTGCAATTATTGGAGTAGTAACATACAAAAAATATAATACATATAAAGATATAAAATAAAGATAGACCAGCAAGGTCTATCTTTTGCTGGTCCATTCAGGTTGGTTATTGATATCTAGTGTAATTACTGCACTAGCTCTCATCTTACATGAGCTGTCATCAAGTTCGGGATTCACAGATACAGTTTTTAAATAAAAAAAGTACCCTAAATGTAGTGAATTGTTTATATGGCAAATCACTTTATTAAAAAATCCTTCAACATCGTAAAGAAGTTTCTGAGCCATATTAGTTTCAGCTATAAAATCTAGAAAATCAATCTGATTGTGTGAAGAAATCTCCTTCCATTCTAACTCATAACGATGCAAATCAATGTAATCTGTACAATTAATACAGATGCTTTTTTCTGTGACAATAGAATTCTCATCACTGATAGTGATAATAGATTTAATATATTTGTCAAGAATTTTTTTTGACAAATCATAAACCTCCTTTTCGTCATCACAATGAACCAAACTAGCTGCTACTAAATCCTCTTTTAAAAGTTTTAATTTTGAATTGAACCGATTCACTAAATCTTGAAAAGAAGATTGCGATGTAGAGATATTTTCCTCTCTCATCTGTTTTTTAGAAGAAATATTTTTTTCCATATAAGTACCTCACCTTCATTTTGTTGAAAGAATTTTATCACATAAAACAATAAAAATCAATCAAAAAATGACAAAAATCGACATATGCAATTAAAAGTTACAGTTCAGTAAGAAATTTTCTATGGTGTCTTTGCCAATATGTT
>FR901885.1 GCA_000438255.1 Clostridium sp. CAG:389 | reverse complement strand
AAATTTAAAAGAGCAACACCTCAAAATCATTATCCAGTAACCTTTTAGGGACATTTAATCATCTTGATTTTCACTTTCATTGTTTATATCTTTAACCTCATTTTCAACTTTATTAATATCTCTACTATTTCTTTTTTGCATCTCTCTTAAAATCTTTTCTGTTTCTTCTTTTTTATTACTAACAATTCTATTCATCATATTATTCGTCTTATCCATCAAATCAGGAACATAATCTAACAATTTATCAATACTTGATGAGTGATTAACAGGCATCAACTTTATATTATTCGGTTGAATTACCAAAAATGCAACTGGATTTATAGTAACACCAGCTCCTGAACCACCACCAAATGGTAGTCTATATTGAATTTGCTCTTCTTTCTCAACTTTCTTATATTCATCAATTGTCTCTCCTTTGAATTCACTTCCTCCTGCCGCAAAACCAAAAGAAACTTTTGATATTGGTATTATGACTATGTTGTTTACTGTTTCGATTGGTTCTCCTATTATAGTATTTACATCAATCATATCTTGAATACTATTCATAGCCGTAGTCATAAGACCTTCTATTGGATGTTCGCTCATTTTTATCACCTTTCCTTTTTTTATTTATGATACATATTGTATTTATAATATGTATCATTTTGATTTGAAATATACCTGAAATTTCTGCATTTATCAAATTTTGATTTATATAAATCGGTGTTATTGAAAATACTTGTTTTTCATTGTATTTTTTTATTTGTTTACTTAAAAACATTGCTACAATTGTACTTATAACTGGTATTGTAAAAGCCGTTAATGATGCATTTTCTGTTCCAATTAGAATTTTTAAGTTGATTTCTTTTATTTCCGTTTTTATATTTTTTAATGATGTTATCAATTCTTTATCTATATTTGCTTTGTTTTCTATTATTTTTGTTTCTTGTTTTTTAATTTTTTCTTTAATTATTTGATTACTTAATACCTTTTTAATTTTTTGGTTATTTAATTTTATGCTAAATATTGGTATAGCTCCAAATGTATATATCTTTATTTTTATTTGATATTTGTTATTTATATGTGGAGTCTCGTTTATTGAGATTTTTAAATTTTGAATTTCAAATTTTATTTTTATTGTTATTATCATTAACATTATTATTAGAATTATAAAAAGAAAAAACATTATATCACCTTCTTTTTTAGTAATATTATTATTTTTTCCTTTTTTTGAATGTTTAAACTTTTTTGAGTTTATATATTGATTTTTGATACAAAAAAAGAAGCATTCTAAGATACTTCTTCATTTTTATTCTTTCCTTCAACTATAATATCTCCAAAAATTTCTTCTTGACTAGTTGCCACTTTATTTCTTCTTGATAATTCAAGTAAACCACTAAATGCTGTTACAACTTCTTGTTTTTCATGTTTCTTTATTGGAAACAATTTATTAAATACAAATTTCTTTTGTTTTGCAAGAATTTTATACATTTCTTTTACTTTATCAGCAACAGTATATTTATCAACTAATGCAATTTTTTCAATATTTTTTGCATTTTGATTTATCTTAACACTATTTCTTTCAACCAACAATTTATATACTTCTGGAATCTTTTCAGGTCCATAATCTCTTTCTAGTTTTTGTTTTGGTAATTTTATATCTTCTTGCCCCTTGTAAAATCTATTTGCAAATATATTATAGTTTTCTTTGAATACTTTACTTATTTCTTTAAATTTCTTGTACTCAATAATTCTTCTTATAAGTTCCTCTTCTGTTATTTCTTCTTCTTCCTCTTCTTGTTTTGGTAACAAGTTTTTGGATTTTAAATATAACAATGTTGATGCCATTACTATAAATTCACTTGCAATTTCCAAGTTCATTTCTTCCATCGCATTTAAATATTCTATATATTGATTTGTTATTTCTGTTAAATTCACATCATAAATATTCATCTTGTTTTTGTCTATTAAATAACATAATAGATCAAGTGGACCTTCAAAGTTGTCTATTTTTATTGAATATTTTTTTGTTTCTAGTGTTAATATTGACATTGCCTTCTCCTTGTTTTCATTTTTATTCTTCCATTGCTTTACTTATATTATCAGATTTGTATCCTTTTTTTAGTAAGTATTGTTTGATTTCGTCTTGCTCCATTGATGCTGATTTTTTATAAATTATGTTCGATATTGATTTTACTTCATATTCTTCTAATTCTTCTTTGTTGTTGTAAATGTAGTCTTCTACATCATTTTTATTTAGTCCTTTTGCTAATAGTTTGTATTTTAGTTCTTTTATTGATAAGTTCTTTAATGCTATGAAGTTATTTACTGTTTTTCTTATATATTCACTGTCATCGATGTATTTGGCTTCTTTTAGATATTCTATTATGTCTTCTAACATGTTTTCGTCTATTTCTTTTTCGTATTTTCTTCTTATTTCGTTTTCACTTCTTTTTTTGTATATTATGTATTTTAGTATTTTTGTTTTTGCTTTATCAAATTCTTCTATTGTATACATTTTCTACTTCCTATTCTTTTTTCTGGCTTTTATGTTTTGATTTTATCATTTTTTCTCGTTTTTTACAATAGCTTTTTTTTGATTTTTTACCTATTTTTGTTTGCATATTTGTTGTTTTTGTTGTATAATATTTGTATTGATGCGGGTATAGTTTAGTGGTAGAATCCCATGCTTCCGACCTGGTTGCGCGAGTTCGATTCTCGCTACCCGCTCCATTTAAAATCAACTTACGGACTGAAAAGTTCGTGAGTTTTTATTTTATATA
>FR901884.1 GCA_000438255.1 Clostridium sp. CAG:389 | reverse complement strand
AAAAGTGCAATACTTCAAAACTATTATCTAGTAACTATAATTCTCCATTATTCAAGAATAATTTATTAATTTCGACTCCATCTTTTTTTATCTTTTCTCGCAACTCAATAAAAGGACTCTTTTTATACATTCCAACTTCATATAAGTCTTTAATTTCATATTTTCCATTAAAAAATTTCTCATCACACACATCATTTCTAAAAACAATCTCATAATCATTTACAGTAAGTCCATTAAACCTTTTTTGAGTAATTTTTACTATTTTCTTTAAATTGATAATACAAGCATTTTCATTCAAACTATACTTATTAAGCAGTTCTTTCGGAAAATCAACATTGACTATTATATTAGATTTCATCAAACTTTTCTTTTTGTTATTTGTTATTGTTATTATTATGCCTTCTTCTTTTAGCTGATTTTCCAACTTTCTAAATTTTTCAATATGATTAGTAACTATGTTAATCATGTTATACTTTTGAGCAAGAATTTTTATATTATTAAATTCAATATCTGTTAAATCATTTATAAGTATTGATATATTTGCCTTTTCAATTTTTTGTTTTTCTGTTATGTATTTAACAATATCTGTTAATAAAATTTCAAATAACCATCTTCCCTCTGAAATTTCCATTCCATATGTATTTAAATAATTTATGTATTTTTCTTCTTCTTTCATTTCTTTGCTCAATACGATTTTTTTGCTGTTTGAAATTTTTGTTATTTTTTTATAAGTTTTCATAGCTAGCTTTTCTATCTTTTTTTCTGTCATTTTTTCATTTATAGGTAATATTATTGTGTTTTCTTTAACTCTTATTAAATTTAATATTTTTTCTATAAAATTAGGCTTGTCATTTTTTTCTATATAAACCATTTTTCCTCCATTCCGTACTTTTTGTTAGTTGATAATAATTTTAATTTATTTCAATAACATAAAAACACACCATATCTTTTGTTAAAGTATATGATGTGTTTTAATTTTTATGAGATATTTTTGGACATACTTTATAATATAATATCTCTTTTTAACAATTTATTTTTTATAGTGCCTGTTCCTATAAATTCACTATTTTTATTATATATTTTATATACGCCTTCATCTAAATTTTGTGTTAGCATAACACCATTTAAAAACATTTCTAATTTTTTCTCGTCAAGATTTATAGATTGAAATTTTTCAAATATCTCTTCTACTGTTATTATTTTGTTCTTCAAGATATCATCAATATCAATATTTTCATTATTTTCTATAAGATTTTTTAGTTCTTCTATTGTTATACTGTTATCTATTTTAAAATTTCCAACTTGTGTCCTTTTAAGAGACTTCATATATCCAACTGTTTCAAACTTTGTAGCTATATCTTCACATAAACTTCTTATATAAGTTCCCTTTCCACAGAACACTTCAAACTTGATTTGTTTTTCATCCATTGAATAATCTATTAGTTTTATATCGTAAATTTCTATTTGTCTTGGTTTTAATTCAACTTCTTGTCCTTTTCTAGCATATTCATATAATTTTTTTCCATTAACTTTTATAGCTGAATATATTGGAGGGATTTGTTCTTGTTTTCCTATAAATGTTTGTAATACATTTGTTATATTTTCTTTTGATAGTTTTGTTTTATTTACTGTTTTCTCTTCTATTATTTTTCCTTCACTGTCTGCTGTGTCTGTTTTAATTCCTAATTGTAATTCAACTATATATTTTTTATCATGGTTTATTAGATATTTTGATAATTGTGTTCCTTTTCCTATTAGAATTGGTAATACACCTTCTGCCATTGGGTCTAGTGTTCCTGTGTGTCCTACTTTTTTATTTAACATCTTTTTTATTTTGTAAACTATGTCATGTGATGTACATCCTTTTGTTTTGTTTATAATTATTATTCCATCCATAAATTTCTCCTAATAGATATAGTTTGTAAAAAAGCGAGATTGAAGACCTTCCCCCAATCCCGCTTTAATCTTTTTTATGTTGCTAGATTAGTTTTGAGATATTGGAGTTACTGGATAATATTTTTGATATATTGTGCTTTTGAAATCTACCGTGCCTCTAAGGTATATATTATTTATAAGTATGCCGTTTGATTGGAGTGAAAAATAGAAAATCTTAAATAAAAAACTGAGGAATGCTCACGGAAAACTGTATATATGTATATGATTTTATAATTTTTTCGGCTTCAATACACAATATAAGAATTTCTAAAAATATCTCCAAACTATTATCTAGTAACTTTTTATTTTAAAACTTTCTTTATTTCTTTCATTATTTTTTGTTTTACTTGTTCAATGTCTCCTTGAATAACAGCACCTGCTGCTTTTTCATGTCCTCCACCGCCGAACATCATACATACATCAGAGACATTTACATAGTCATTTGAACGCATAGATACTTTATATGTATTTTCTTCTTCATCTTTTTGTCTTATAAATACAGATACTTCTACTCCTTCAACATCTCTGCCTATTTCTACTAGACCTTCGTGGTCTCCTATTTTTGCATCCACTTCTTTTAAATCTTTACTTGTTATATATGTAAAAGTAACTTTTCCATCTTCTAAGAATTCCATTCTATCTATTGTTCTTCTCATTAATTCAAAGTTTGCTTTTGTTTTTGTTTCTAATACTCTTTTATAAATATCTGAAACATTTACACCTTTTTCTAATAATTCTGCTGTGAATTCAAATGTTTCTGGTGTTACTCCTGAATATCTGAATCCTCCTGTGTCTGTTATAATTCCTGTTAATATACATGTTCCTAGTTCTTTATCTATGTTTATATTAAAATATTGAAACATTCCTATTAGTATTTGACAACATGCTGGTGCTACTGGATTTACAAAATTGATGTCTCCATACATTTTGTTACTGCCATGATGGTCTATTACTATTGTTTGTTTTGCTTTTTCAAAATATTCATTTCCTACTAGTCTTTTGAAGTCTGCACAGTCTAAACTTATTGCTAAGTCATATCTTTTTATTTCTGAGTCTGTCTTTATTTCTTCTCTTCCTGGTAGGAAATCGAATATTTTTGGAACTTCTCTTATTATTACATCAGCATTTTTTCCTAATTGTTTTAATGCTACTTTCATTGCTAAGCAGCTTCCAATTGCGTCTCCATCTGGTGTTTCATGTGCCATTATTACTATTGTTTCAGCTTTTTTTATTTCTTCTAATATATTATCTAAAGTCATATATTTGTCTCCTTTCGTTCATCTCTATCTAAAATTCTTTTAAATTTTAGATATCAAACCTTGAAACACCTTAGTCAATATTTTTTGTTTTGTCTGGTAAAATTTCTTTTAATATTGAATCTATTTTTGCTCCATATTCCATTGAATCATCTATTTCAAAGATTAATTCTGGTGTGTTTCTTAAATTTATTCTTTTTGCCAATTCTGTTCTTATAAATCCTGATGATTTTTTAAGTCCTTCCATTGTTTCTTTTATATTTTTTGAATTAAAAATACTTACATATACTTTTGCATATTTTAAATCTGGTGTTACTTTTACTTTTGTAACACTTATCATTCCTGTAATACTTGAATTTTTTAATTCAAATCCAATAATTTGACTTAATTCTTTTCTGTATTCTTCGTCAATACGTCCCATTCTGTTATTGTTTTTATTAGGCATTTCTTCACTTCCATTCATATTTTTTAAATAAATTCATTTTGCTTTATCTTTTTATTTCTTCCATTACATACACTTCAATGACATCTCCTTCTTTGATATCATTGTAATTTTCAATTTGGATACCACATTCGAATCCTTTTGATACTTCTTTTGCATCATCTTTAAATCTCTTCAATGTAGCTAATTTTCCTTCGTGAATTACAACATTATCTCTTATAACTCTAACTCCTGCATTTCTTTCAACTTTACCAGTTAAAACATAAGCACCTGCAATTGTTCCAACATTTGAAATTCTAAATGTTTGTCTTACTTCTGCATTTCCTATTACTTTTTCTTCATATTTTGGTGCTAACATTCCCTTCATAGCAGCTTCTACTTCTTCTATTGCTTGATAAATTACAGAATATTGTTTTATTTGTACTTCTTCTTTTTCTGCCATTTCTTTTGCTGCTGGTATTGGTCTAACATTAAATGCAATGATTATTGCGTTTGATACTTTTGCAAGTGTTACATCTGATTCATTTACAGCTCCTGGCGCTGCATGGATTACTTTTACTCTTACTTCTTCATTTTGTAGTTTTTCCATTGATTGTTTAACCGCTTCTACTGATCCTTGTACATCTGCTTTTACAATCAAGTTCAAGTTCTTTAAGTTTCCTTCTTCCATCTGTTCAAATAAATTATCTAATGTAACTTTTGTTGTTGCTCCATATGCTTTTTCTCTTGCTTCACGTTTTCTCTTTTCAATTAAATGTTTAGCAGTTTTTTCATCTTTTACTTCATAGAATGTATCACCTGCTTCTGGTACTTCTGTTAATCCCATTATTTCTACTGGTGTTGATGGTCCAGCTGATTTTACTTTTTTACCATTTTCGTTTGTCATTGCTCTTATTCTACCAATTGATGAACCAACAATTATTGTATCTCCAACATCTAATGTACCTCTTTGTACTAACATTGTTGCGATTGCACCTTTGTTTTTATCAAGTCTTGCTTCTATAACAACACCTTTTGATTGTTTATTTGGATTTGCCTTTAATTCTAACACATCAGCTTCTAATAATACCATTTCTAATAATTGGTCAATGTTTATGTTGTTTTTAGCAGAGATTGGTACACATATTGTGTCTCCACCCCATTCTTCTGGTACTAATTCATAATTCATTAATTCTTGTTTTACTTTGTCAACATTTGCATCTGGTAAATCTATTTTGTTTATTGCAACTATAATTGGTATTCCTGCTGATTTTGCATGGTTTATAGCCTCAACTGTTTGTGGCATTATACCATCATTTGCAGCAACTACTAATATTGCTATATCTGTTATTTGAGCACCTCTGGCTCTCATTGCTGTAAATGCTTCATGTCCTGGTGTATCTAAGAAAGTAATTTCTCTACCATTTACTTTTACTTTATATGCACCAATTGCTTGTGTAATTCCACCTGCTTCTCCACCTATTACATTTGTTTTTCTAATTGTGTCTAATAATGATGTTTTACCATGGTCTACGTGTCCCATAACAACAACTACTGGTGGTCTTACTTCTAGTTCTTCATCTTTGTCTTCTGAATCATCAAATAAAATGTCTTCATCTGTTATAGTTTCTTTCTTTTTAGCTGTAATTCCAAATTCTCCTGCTACTAAAAATGCTGTATCAAAATCTAATTCTTGATTGATTGTAGCCATTATTCCATATCCAAGTAATTTCTTAATTACTTCTGCTGTTGTTTTTTTCATTTCTGCTGCTAAATCTTTTACTGATATTGAATCTGGTATTTCTATTTCTGTTAATTCAAATATTTTTTGTTTATTTCTTTCTTCATTTTTAGCTTGTTTTTTCTTGCCTTTTCTTCCTCTTTGTGTTGTTAAATCATAGTAATCTAGCATTCCGCCATCTTGTTCTTCAAACATATTTGATAATTTGCTTGTTTGTTTTAATGATTTTAGTTTTCCTTCGTCAAAACTGTTTTCATTTCTTCTTGATTTTGATTTTTTATTTTTATTATCATCAAATTTGTTATTAATTTTTTGTTTATCAATGTTTTTGCTATAATCTCTAACAACTTCTTTTTCAACAGTATCTACTGCCATTATATTTTTAATATTTTTTTCGATTCCTTTTTCATCTAATGGTCTTCTATTATTATAATTATTTCCACCATAATTGTTTTTATTATTAAAGTTTCCGTTATTTTTTCTGAAATTATTTCCATTAGAGTTATTATTGAATTCTCCGTTTCTATTACCAAATCTGTTATTACTTCTGTTGTCTGTGTTTCCATTTCTGTTATCTGTGTTGTTTCTATTATTAAAGCTATTTCTATTGTTTGGATTACTTCTATTATTGTTATTTTGGTTGTTTCTTATATTATTTCTATTTCCAAAATTACTTTTATTATTAAAATTATTTGTTCTTTCTGAATTATTGAAATTTTTATTATTTGTTTTATTTTCTATTGTTGAATTTCTTTTTTCTGCTACTTTTGATTGCATTACTAAATTACTATCCCCTTGTCTTTTTATTTCTTCTTTTTTGACTGTTTCTTCTTGTTTAACTGTTTCTTCTTGTTTAACTTGTTCTTTTACAGTTTCATTTTTGATAACTTCTTGTTTTATCTCTTCTTTTTTTACTTCTTCTTTTTTTGTTTCTGGTTTGTTAAGTCCAAATAGTTCGTTAACAGTTTTAGGCTTATTAGGTTTGTTTCTATAAACAATATTAAAATCTTTGTTTTGTTTTCTTTCAACAATTCCTATATTATTGTTTTTGTTTTCTTGTTTTTCTTTATTATTTTTTTTATTTTCTTCATCATTTATAATAACTTCTCTTCTTATGATAACTGGTGCTTTTTCTTCTTTTTTTGGTGTTGTTGGTTGTTTTGAATTTGATCGTTTTGCAGTTTGTTCACCTTTTTTTGATAGATTGTTTTCTATTTTTTTAGCTTCATCTTCTTCTACACCGCTCATATGGCTTTTTGCTTCTATATTTAATTTTTGTGCCATTTCTAATACTTCTTTACTGGTTAAGCCTAGCTTTTTTGCTATTTCATAAATTTTTATCTTACCCAATAATATCACCCCCATCGTATTTTTTTTGAATTGAATTTGCAAAATTTATGTCTTTTATACCAATTACAGCTTTATTACTTTTTCCTATTGTTTTACTTAAATCATCAATATTTCCATCAATAATTATAGGTATATTGTAATTTTGACATAGTTTTATAAATTTGCTTTTTGTTCTCTCTGAACTTTCTTCTGAAACTATTACTAGTTTCACTTTTCTTTTTAATATACTTTCTTCTACACTATCTGCTCCAAATGCTATTTTCCCAGCTTTCATTGCTAGTCCAATCAATCCTAATATATTATTATTTATCAATAATTACACCTCTTAAACTTTCATATATTTCATTTGAAATTGACATTTCAAAAACTCTTTCTAGTCTTTTACTTTTGATTAGTTTATCTAAACAATTCACATCATCACAGATATATGCTCCGCGTCCCTCTTTTTTTCCTGTTCTATCAATTGATATTTCATTGTTTTTATTTTTTACTATTCTTATTAATTCTTTTTTGTCTTTTTTCTGGTTACATCCCATGCATGTTCTTTGTGGCTGTTTTTTCATAACATACACCTTCCTTTTAATTTATGCCTAAATTGTATTTATTATTAGTTTTCTTCACTATTTTCAACTGTATCATTTACTTCGTTTTCAACATTGACACTTTCATCTTCTTGTACTTCTTCATTTTTTGCTTGATTTTGTTGTTCTTGAAGTATTTGTCTAAATTGAGATTCTGATTTTATATCTATTTTCCAATTTGTTAGTTTTGCAGCTAATCTAGCATTTTGACCAGCTTTACCTATTGCTAATGATAATTGATCATCTGGTACTATAACTTCTGCAAATCTTTCATCTTCTTTTATATCAACAGCTAAAATTTGTGCTGGTAATAATGCTGATGCAATGTATATACTTGGATCTGCATCCCATTCAATTACATCTATTTTTTCACCATTTAATTCATTTATAACATTTTGAATTCTTACACCTTTTGCTCCTACACATGAACCAACTGGGTCTATATTAGGGTCTGGTGAATATACTGCAACTTTGCTTCTTGAACCTGCATCTCTTGATACACTTTTTATTTCTATTACACCTTCATATATTTCTGGTATTTCAAATTCTAATAATTTTCTTACAAAGTCTGGATGGCTTCTTGAAATCATTACTTGTGGTGCACCTTTTAATCCTCTTTCAACATCAACTATGTAAGCTTTTATTTTATCATTAACTCTATATTTTTCTGTTGGTACTTGTTCTTTTGCAAGCATAATTCCTTCAATTCTTCCTAAATCAACAACAACTATATTTTTGTCTGCTTTTTGGATAATTCCAGAAACAATCTCACCTTTTTTTTGTGTATATTCGTCAAATATTAAATCTCTTTCAACTTCTCTTAATTTTTGAACAATAACTTGTTTTGCTGTTTGAGCAGCAATTCTTCCGAAATCCTTTGGTACTATTTCAATGTCAACAGTATCACCATATGTTAAATTCTTGTTTATTTTGTGAGCTTCTTCTAAACTGATTTCTGTAACTTCATCATTTGCATTTTCAACAATTTCTTTTACAGAATAAATATGTGTTGCTCCTGTTTGATGGTCTATGTCAACTTTTACATTTTCTAGTGCATCAAAGTTTCTTTTATATGCTGTAACTAATGCTGTTTCTATTGATTCTAGTACATATTCCTTTTTTATTCCTTTCTCTTTTTCTAATTCTTCTAATGCTAATATTAACTCTTTGTTATCAATAGCTTTCATTTTTTATTCCT
This sequence comes from Clostridium sp. CAG:389, assembly GCA_000438255.1. Classification (GTDB taxonomy): domain Bacteria; phylum Bacillota; class Clostridia; order TANB77; family CAG-508; genus CAG-269. The sequence continues at coordinate 5,860 of FR901884.1, read as the reverse complement.
CCCTTTATATTACCAGTTATAAACTGTTTTTATTTGTGATATATTTTTTCTTTCTATTTTTATTTCTTTTTCTTCTTGTTCTATAACAATTTCGTTTTGGTTATATTCTTTTAATTTTCCTAAATATTCTTTTTTTCCATTTTCATCTTTTTTGAATAATTTTACATTGATATCTGTTCCAATATTTTTTTCTAAATGTTTATCTTTTCTTAATACTCTTTCAATTCCTGGTGATGATATTTCTAAAAAGTATTGGTCTTTGATATAATTTTCTGTGTCTAAAATGTCTGTTATTGCATCATTTACTTTTTCACAGTCATTTAAGTATATTCCTTTTTCACTGTCTATAAATATTCTTAAAAAGTAGTTTTTTCCTTCTTTTGCATATTCTACGTCATATAGTTCATAGCCTATTTTTTCGATTATTGGTTCGACTAAATTTGTTACTTTTTCTTCTATACTTGCCACTTTTTACCTCCTTTATTTTCAAAAGTAAAGAGTGGGATTTGCTCCCACTCTTTACTGTCTCGTATGTTGATATCTATATTATACCCAATTTTTAGCATAAATGCAAGCTTTTTCTAAATTTTTTCTATTTCTTCTACTTTTTCACTTACATCATCTATTTTTATGCTTCTATTATGAGTAATTTTTTCCCAGTTTGTTTCTCTTTTAAATAAGCATTTAAAATTTATTAATAACCATGAACCCATGAATAATGGATATGTAAATAATCCTTTTATCATTGGTTTTATTGGCTTACCATCTAGCCACATTACAAATGCTGCTGTAAGTGATGGTAATACAAATGTTGGTACTAAGTATTTTAATATATTTAGTACTAATTCAGTTTGTGTCATTCCATCCATTGCGTATAATACAAAGTTTGATACTAGTAATATTAGTGTTAATATAAACATAGGTATACTTCCTATTATATATAAGAAACCATCAAAATTCATCATTGTTTTATTTTCTTTTACAGCTTCTGCTAATTTGCTTGTATATTCTTTCATACATTGCATATGTCCCACTGTCCATCTACTTCTTTGTGACCAGCTTTGTGCAAATCCTGTTGGTTGTTCATCATATACTATTGCTTCTGTTGACCAGCCTAATCTTTTTCCTTTTAGGATTCTTTGTAATGAAAATTCAATGTCTTCTGTTAGTGTTACTGTTTTCCATCCACCATTTTCCTTTATGATGTCAAAGCTTACCATAAATCCTGTTCCATTTAGTAATGGTGATAATCCTAGATTATATCTTGCTAAGTGGTAGAATTTATGCATTGTCCAATAAAATAGTGCATATCCTGATGTTATCCAGTTGTCTGTTGGGTTTTTTATATCTCTATATCCTTGAACTACTTCTTCTCCTTGGCATAGTTTTTTGTTCATTGCTTTTAAGAAGTTTTTATCTACTATGTTATCTGCATCAAATATGCATATTGCGTCATATGGTGCATCTTCTTTTATTTTTTGTTGTAAGAACCAGTCTAGTGCATATCCTTTTGTTTTTTTAGTTTCATCATACCTCTCATATACTATTGCACCTGCTTCTCTTGCTATTCTTGCTGTTCTGTCTGTACAGTTATCTGCAATTACATATATATCATAATCTTCTTTATCATAGTCTTGATTTTTTAAACTTTCTATTAAGTTACCAACTACCGTTTCTTCATTGTGCGCTGGTATTATTGCCATAAATTTGTGATTTTTGTTTACTTTTAATGGTTTGTCTTTTAATTTTACTAATGAACATATACTTACTAATATTTGGTATATCCAGAATATTGTTATTATCCATACTAATGCTTCTCTTAGTATATAAATATAATCCATTTTTCTACCTCTCTTTTTTCTTTTATTATATTTTTATTATCTCACATAATCTATTATACTATTATTGTCAAAATTATGCAACTTTTTTTGCAATTTTTCTTAATTTTTGTTATAATATATATGTTTAAAAAAATTTGTATTTATAGGAGGTTTTTTATGAACCAAACAGAAAAAGAAATTATTAAAAAAGCTAAGCGGAAATTTGTAAAGCATAAATGGCTAAACGTCGTTATTAAGCCTGATGCACATTTGCCTTATATTAATTCTGCTTTACAATCCATTGTCATCAACAGTAGAAATCATTTACGCCATAAAGACTATATTTTATATGTGCATGAAAAATATTTAACAATTAGTTCTAAATCTTTTACTTTTGAACCAGTTAAATTATTGATTGATGATAAGTTATGGGTTGAATTGTATTACACATTTGATGTAACAAAAGTTACAGATCCTTATCTTCTTAAAGACCATGATGAAGAACCAATTTAATAATTAACGCAGAGAAAGCCGTACTTTACGGCTTTTTCTGTTGTCACATTTTCTATGCTTCACTAATATATTAAATAAAAAAATATTGTGGAGGTAATAAAATTGAAAACAAATTATAAAATTGCAATAGTAGGCTCAACAGGATTAGTTGGCCGAACTGTATTAAAAGTTTTAGAAGAAAAAAACTTTAAAAACTGTACATATTTTCTATTTGCTTCAAAAAAATCTGCTGGAAGTAAAATACAGTTTTTAGGGCAAAATTATATAATTCAAGAATTAACAGAAAATACTTTCAAATTCAAATTTGATTATGCTATTTTCTGTGCTGGTGGAAATGTATCTAAGAAATTTATTCCACTCGCTGTTGAATCAGGTTGTACTGTAATAGATAATAGTAGTGTTTATAGAATGAATAAAGATGTTCCATTAGTTGTGCCAGAAGTTAATCCTGAAAAAATTTCAGAAAATAAAGGTATTATTGCAAATCCAAACTGTTCAACAATTCAAGCAATTGTTGCTTTAAAGCCATTAGATGATAGATACAAAATAAAAAGAATAGTATATTCAACTTATCAAGCGGTTTCAGGTGCTGGTAAAGCTGGAATTGAAGACTTAGAAAATGGAATTAAAGGTATCACTCCTAACAAATTTCCATATCCAATTTTCAATAACTGTATACCTCATATTGATGTGTTTGAATCTGACGGTTATACAAAAGAAGAGTACAAAATGATTAATGAAACTAGGAAAATATTAAATAAACCCTTGCTTCCAATTACCGCAACTTGTGTTAGGGTTCCTGTTAAAAATTGCCATAGTGAAAGTATAAATGTAGAATTTAAAACAAATTTTGATATTTATGATGTTAAAATGCTGTTGCAAAATTCTCCTGGTATAGTTCTTGTTGATGATATAGATAAAAATTATTATCCATTGGCTACAAAGGCAGATGGCTATGATGATGTTTTTGTTGGTAGAATTAGACGTGATTTTAGTGTTCCTTTTGGTATTAATTTATGGGTTGTTTCTGATAACTTACGTAAAGGTGCTGCTTCTAATGCTGTTCAAATTTTAGAAAAATTACTTTTACTTTAATTTTAATATTTTTGTTTAATTTTATATAAAAAAATAAAAGAGATTCGAAGATTTAATCTTCATAATCTCTTTTTTATATTATTCTGCTGATTCCTCTGTTTCTGGAGCTTCATAAGCTTCTAATATAGCTTTTTGAATTTTCTCTCTTGTTTCAGCATTGATTGGATGTGCTATATCTCTGAATTCTCCGTTTGGAGTTTTTCTGCTAGGCATAGCTATGAATAATCCGTTTTGGCTTTCGATAACTTTGATATCATGTACTGCGAATTCGTTATCGAATGTTACAGAAGCAACAGCTTTCATTCTGTTCTCTGAATTTACTTTTCTTAAACGTACATCTGTGATTTGCATTTTAGTGCACCGTCCTTCCTTAAGTTTTATTATTTTGTACATATTAGTTTATTCTTATGTACTTACCTTATTATTCTCCACAAAAATTTTTTTTCCTTCTTTTTTTTACATTTTTAATAATTTTTTTACCCAACTTTACAACTTTTATATATTTTCATAAAAATTTGTACTAAATATTTTATTTCTTAAATATATTTTATAAAGTGAATTTTATAAAAACACTTGAAATTTGTGCTATATAATTATATAATCTATCTGTTAAAAATATGTAAAAATATACAAATAAAACCATAAAAAAATTAGAGGAGTGAAAATAAAAATGCCTAATATAGAAAATATTAAAAAATACAAAAACATACACATGATTGGTATTGGTGGTGTAAGCATGAGTGGAATTGCAGCTATTCTTACTAATTGGGGGTTTAATGTAACAGGTTCAGACTGGGCAAAATCAGAAGCAACTGATAAACTAAATTCAATGGGAATAAAAGTTACAATAGGTCATAATTTAGAAGATGTTGCTAAATCTGATGTTGTAGTTTACTCAGCTGCAATCAAACAAGATGACCCTGAAATGTTAGAAGCCAAAAGATTGAATATTCCAACAATAGAAAGAGCTGACTTTTTAGGTGAGCTTACTAGATGCTATAAAGATACTATTTGCATTTCTGGCACACATGGCAAAACAACAACAACTTCTATGATTTCTCTTTGTTTCTTAGAAGCTTTAAAAGATCCAAGTATTCAAGTTGGTGCATTTTTAAAATCTCTTGATGGAAATTATAGAGTTGGTAATAGTGAACATTTTGTTATTGAAGCTTGTGAATATGTTGAAAGCTTTTTAAAATTTAGTCCAAAAGCTGAAATTATTTTAAATATTGATAATGACCATCTTGACTATTTTAAAACTTTTGAAAACATCAAATATGCTTTTGTTAAATATGTAAAACTATTACCTGATGATGGTTTATTAGTAATTAATGGTGATGATAAAAACTGTTTGGACTTGCCTCAATATACAAATGCTAAAATTCTTAAATATGGAATAAATAATTCTGACGTTGATTTTTATGCTAAAAATATAAAATTTGACAATGATGGATTCCCTTCATTTGATGTATATAAAAATGGAACTTTTTTTGAAACATTCGAATTATCTGTTCCAGGAGCTCATAATGTTTTAAATGCATTAGCATGTATTTCTTTATCTGATTATTATGGAATAGATAAGAAAGATTTAAAATCAGCATTAAAGAAATTTACAGGTGCACATAGAAGATTTGAATTTAAGGGAAAAGTTAATGGAGCTAGCATTTATGATGATTATGGTCATCATCCTACTGAAATAATTGCCACTTATAAATCTGTCGAAAATAAGAAACACAATAAGTCTTGGGTTGTTTTCCAACCACATACTTATAGCAGAACAAAAAATCTTCTAGATGATTTTGCAAATGCTTTATTAAATTTTGATAATATTATTATTTTAGATATATATGCAGCAAGAGAAACAAATACTTATAATATTTCTTCTAAGGATTTAGTTGACAAAATCATTTCTCTGGGTAAAGATGCTAAATATATTTCTGATTTTGATGATTGTGTTTCATATTTAAAAGAAAATGTTAAAGAAAATGATTTAGTTTTAACTTTGGGTGCTGGAACTGTTACTCAAATTGGTCCTATGCTTTTAGATTAGAAATCAAAAAATATTTAATAAAAGAAAAAAGAGCACAATGTGCTCTTACATTTTTTTTATTATATTCAATCTAATTTCCTACTGTTTTCATTTGTTTAATCATAATATCTCCAAAAACAGCATATCCCTCTTCTGGATTATTAACAAGTACATGTGTAACAGTCCGAAGTGATGAACTTTTAAAAGTTCGTCTTAACGGACAATCACATTTGTTACAGTCCATAGTGGCGAACAAATTCCTATTTCCTATCTATGATTATTTAGCATATATTTTTTTATCTATTATATCATTAAAAGGTTGGAATCTGAAATATATATCAATTTGTTTGTCTTGATGAATCTCGATTTTTTCAATGAATTGTCCCATAATCTCCTTAGTTGG
>FR901883.1:10324-12644 GCA_000438255.1 Clostridium sp. CAG:389 | reverse complement strand
ACCATTTTGTCACTCCCATGCACATTGTAATCATTTGTTTTCCGCTACAACAAGCTTTTTTAAAAAAGCCATCCATATTAAATGCAATTCTTGGAAGATAGCCTAAATCTTCTAAGATTGTAAACAGTGGAAAAAATATAGCCATTGGTGGCAACATTACAGCAATTATCCAAGTTAATGTTTTATACACACCATTTATTAACATATCTGAAAGCCAAGCTGGGCTATGTATATAATTTGCAAAATATACTAGTTTATCTTGGAACCAATTGAATACATTAAATAAAAATTCTGATGGATAGTTTGCTCCCACTATGGTTATCCAAAAAATTATACCTAAAAACAATATCATTATTGGAATTCCAAATGTTTTTGATGTTAAAATTTTGTCTATTTTTAAATCTCTTTCTCTATAATTTTCATTTTCAAAAGTGCAAACTTCTCTTGCTGTTTCTTCTGCTTTTTTCATAATGTCTGCAACTATTTTATCTTTGAAATTTTTTGATGTTATATCCTTTTTTTCTAAATTTTGCTTAGCTTCAATTACCGCTTGTTCTATTTCTTGTTCTTCTAAATTTAACTCTAAATTTTCTTGAATTGAATTCAATATTTTTTCTTCACCATCTATTAATTTTATAGCAATCCACCTATACAATCTTTCTGATATATTTCTTTTTTCTTCAACTATTGTATCACTTTCAATATTTTTCTTTTCTGAATATTCTTTTATATTTGTATCCATCTTAAAAGTTTCTGCTACTTTTTCAAGATTTTCCTCTATTTCTGGTTCATATTTAACTTCATTTGCATATGGATGTATTTCTCCTTCGCAAACTTTGTATATTGTATTCTTTAAATTTTCCAGTGTTTTCTTATCTCTCGCAACTGTTCCAACAACAGGTACCCCTAATAATTTTTCCAATTTTTTTAAATCAATTTTTATTTTCTTTTTTTCTGCTTCATCTAATAAATTCACACAAACTATTATATTTTCTGTAATTTCCATAATTTGAAAAACTAAGTTCAAATTTCTTTCTAAACATGTACCATCAACTACAATTACTGTTGCATCTGGATTTCCAAAACATATGTAATCTCTTGCAATTTCTTCTTCTTCTGAATTTGACATTATTGAATATGTACCCGGAATATCTACAAATGTGAATTCTTTGTTATTGATTATTGCTTCACCAGTTGCATTTGCTACTGTTTTTCCTGTCCAGTTTCCTGTATGTTGATGCATTCCCGTTAGATTGTTGAATATTGTTGATTTTCCTACATTTGGGTTTCCTGCTAATGCTACTGTGTATGTATCTTTCACAAGCTCACCACCTTAAATTTTATTATTACAATATATGTTCTGGTTCTGAGTTTATGCTTTTTTACATTTTATTCTGTTGCATTAAAAAAAGCTTAGTTTATTACAAACTAAACTTAACTAAAATTTTCTAACTCATCTTTTACCTCTTCTGTCGAAGCTAAATGTAAAACATTATTTGCAAGCTTTTTGCATTCTTCAAAATTTAAACCTGTAATTAGCTTTCTAACACTCAAAATCTTATTAGCATTCATAGAAAATTCATCAAGACCAAGCCCAACAAGCAAAGGAATAAAATTTACATCACCAGCCGCTTCTCCACACATACCACACAAAATTCCATTTTTATGAGCACCATCAATTGCAGATTTAATCAATCTAATAACAGCGGGATTATAATGAGAATACAAATTAGTAAGTTTTTCATTCCCTCTTTCAACAGCAATAGTATATTGAATTAAATCATTTGTCCCTATACTAAAAAAATCGCACTCTTTCGCAAGCTCATCAGCCATTATAGCAGAAGAAGGTATTTCAATCATAATTCCAACTTCTATATTTTCATTAAACTTTATATTTTTTGAATTCAATTCTTTTTTTACTTCTTCAATAATTTCTTTTGACTTTCGTAACTCATCAACTGATGAAATCATAGGAAACATTATTGAAACATTTCCATAACTACTTGCTCTTAAAATTGCTCTAAGTTGAACTTTAAATAAATCAACATTATCTAAATAAATACGTATTGCTCTATAACCTAAAAATGGATTTTCCTCCTTTGGAAGTTTCATATATTTTAAATCCTTGTCCCCACCAATGTCTAATGTTCTAATAACAAGTCTTTTATTTTCTAGACTTTCCGCAATCTTTTTATATGCAATAAATTGTTCATCTTCTGATGGGAAATCTATTGCATCCATATACAAAAATTCACTTCTTAGTAATCCGACACCCTCTGCTGTATTATCAATTACAATTTGTATATCTTGTGGTCCTCCA
>FR901883.1:0-10312 GCA_000438255.1 Clostridium sp. CAG:389 | reverse complement strand
TTGTGGTCCTCCAATATTGGCTAAAAGTTCAACTTGATGTCCATCTTTTGTAATAGTTTTTTCATTTTTATATTTTTCTAATTCTAATTTTTCTTGTTTTAAACTCTCCTGATTTTTGGTAAGTTCTTCAATCTTTTCTTTCTTTGGATTTAAAAATATTTCCCCTGTTTTTCCATTTAAAGCAATGTAATCACTTTCTTTTATGTTTTCAAAAATATGCTTTATTCCCACAATTGCTGGTATCTCATTAGTTCTAGCAATTATAGCCATATGTGAATTAACACCACCAATCTCTGTGATAATTCCCGAAATATTTTTTAAATTAATTTTTGCAGTATCTGATGTTGATAATTCTTTTGCAACAAGTATTGTGTTTTCTGGTAATTTTGATAAATCAATTTCTTTTATATTTAACAATTTTGATAATATTCTTTTTTTCATATCTTCTATGTCTCTACTTCTTGCAGACATATATGGATCATCCATTTTCTCAAATGTTTTTATTATTTTATTTAGTCCATTTTCTACTGCATATGAGCTATTACATTTTTCTTGTTCTATTATTTTTATAATCTCTTCTGTTAAATTTGGGTCTTGTAATATCATTAAATATGCTTGCATTATTTCTTTTTCTGTCCCTGATATATTTTGTATTAAATATTCTATTTCATTTTCTACTTCTTTTATTGCATTATAAACAAGTTGCTTTTCTGCTGATATATCTTCAATTTTTAGTTTTTCTATTTTTAGTTCATTTTCTTTTAAAATTACGACTTTTCCTAGTCCGATTCCATCTGAAACTCCTTTTCCAACAAGCATATAATTACCCTCCAATATTATTTTCTAAAAAATTCTTTACATCCTCTAATGCCATCTCTTCATTCTCTCCCTCACATATAATCTCCAACTTTGTTTTATTCTTTATCCCAGCAGACATAATCATAAGAGGAGACCTAGCATCAATCAACTTTCCATTAACAATTAAATTAATAGTACACTTATACTTCATTGCAAGTTTTGCTAGTTCAGTTGCAGGCCTTGCATGAAGACCTGTTTCATTTTCAATAACAACATTTGCTTTTTTCATTCTTATTTCTCCTCCCAAACATTTTTCTTCCAAGCAGCCATAATTCCCATTGCAACAAATGAACCTGCTGCAAGAGCTACAACATACCAAGCCCAATTACCAATCAAAGGCAAGACAAAAATTCCACCATGAGGAGCCATTAAAGTACAATTAAAAGCCATTGACAATGCCCCTGAAACAGCTGAACCAATTACACAAGAAACAAGTACACGAAGTGGATCTGCTGATGCAAATGGAATTGCTCCCTCTGATATAAATGACAATCCCATAACGTAATTTAGTAAACCTGCTTGTCTCTCCTTTTTAGGCAATTTTTTTGGAAAGAATGTTGCTAAAAGAGCTATTGCAAGTGGTGCAACCATTCCACCAATCATAACTGCCGCCATTATCTCATAATGGCCCTCTGCCAACATTCCTGTTCCAAAAGTATATGCAGCCTTATTTACTGGTCCACCTAAGTCAACAGACATCATACCTGCAAGTATTGCTCCTAAAATCACTTTGTTGACTTCACTCATTGATGATAAGAAATTATTTAATCCTGTATTTATTGCTGATACAAATGGATTTATCAATAACATTATTATGCCAATTAATAATACACCTGCAACTGGATAAATTAAAATAGTTCTTATTCCTTCGAGGCTTTTGGGCATAAAACTAAATAATTTTTTCAAAAATAAAACCACGTATCCACCTATAAAACCTGCAAGTAATGCACCTAAAAATCCTGAACTTACTAGCACTTCTTCTGGGTTTCCAAGTGATGTAAAAGTTGTTCCTGCTTTACTTATTGCTCCACCAACAAATCCTACAACAAGCCCAGGTCTATCTGCAATACTCATTGCTATATAACCTGATAAAATTACTAGCATAAAGTCAAATGCCATTCCACCTATTGTTTTAAAGAATGCTGCAACTGGCGTATTCATACCAAAATTTGATGGGTCTATTGAATAGTCATCTAATAAAAATGCTATTGCAATTAAAATTCCTCCACCTACAACAAATGGTAACATATGTGTTACACCATTCATTAAATGGTTATATAAATTTCCTTTTGGCTTTTCCATTTCTACATTTTCTCTTTTATTTCCTTGATGATGATAAATTGGAATATCATTTTCAGAATATAATGCTTTTTCTATTAATTCTTTTGGTTTGTGAATTCCTTCTGATACGCTTGTTCTTAGAACTCTTTTGCCGTCAAATCTTGATAAATCAACTTTTACATCTGCTGCTATTATTATTGCTTTTGCATTTTGAATTTCTTCATCTGTAAACTTATTTTTTGTTCCAGATTGACCTTGTGTTTCTACTTTTATTGGATGCCCTAGTTCTTTTCCCATTTGTTCTAGACTTTCTGCTGCCATATAAGTATGTGCTATTCCTGTTGGACATGCTGTAATTCCTAATAATTCATAGCCTTTATTCATTTTGGTTGATGCACTTTCTTTATCTTTATTATTTTCTAATTTATTATTTGATTTTTCATCATCTGCTTCATCTATTATCTTCAAAAATTCTTCCTTTGTTTTTGCTTTTAATAAGTCTTTTCTAAATTTTTCATTCATTAATAGAGCTGATAATCTGCTTAAAACTTCAAGATGTAAGTTATCTTTACTATTTGGTGCTGCAATTAAAAATAATAATTTTACTGGTTTTCCATCTAATGACTCAAAATCAACTCCATCTGGTATTACCATTGCTGCAAGACCTGGTTCTGAAATAACTCCCCCTTTTCCATGTGGTATTGCTATTCCTTCTCCAACACCTGTTGAACCTTCTTCTTCTCTTTTTATTACTAGTTTTAAATATTCTTCTTTATTATTTATGTTTCCATTTTGTTCCATAAGTTCAACTGCTTGTTCTATTACATCTTTTTTATTTGATGCTTTAACATTTAAGTCTATTGATTCTTTTGTGAGTAAATCTGTAATTTTCATAATTTTACCCTCTTTTTTTATATTTAGGTTTTTAAGGAATGCCTATAAACCTCTTCAATTTTCTTCTTTGTTGCTAAAAATATAGTATTTGTTGTTGCGGTTGCTGCTGCAACTCCCAATTGAAGTGCCTTTTCATAATTATTAAACATTTCATGTCCTGCTAAAAATCCTGCAACCATTGAATCACCTGCTCCAACAGTATTTATAGCATCTTTTACATTTAATGCTTTAATTTTATATGAATATCCATTTTCATCCAAAAGTACTGCTCCATCACTTCCCATTGAAACAATAACATTTTGTGCACCTTTTTCTTTCAACTGTTTTGCATATTCTAATGCTTCGTCTTGATTTGATATTTTGATACCAAAAATTTCTTCTAATTCTTGTTGATTTGGTTTTATTAAATATGGTTTATGTTTTAAAGTTTTAATTAACAATTCTCCTGTTGAATCAACTACTATTTTGATATTTTTATTTTTTACTTTTTGACAAATTTTTTCATATATATCATTTGGTACACCATTTGGTACACTTCCTGATAATATCAAAATATCTTCATTTTTTATTTTTTCCAATTTTTTATATAATAATTCAAGATATTTTTGCTCTATATATGGTCCTTTTGCATTTATTGCTGTTTCTTGATTTTCTTCTAATATTTTCACATTTATTCTTGAATTATCATTTTCTATTTCTATAAAATCTGTTTCTACTCCATATTTTTGTATTTGTTTTTCTATTTCTTTTCCTACAAATCCTGATATAAATCCCATTGCTGTTGTTTCTTGTCCTAATATTTTTAATACTATTGATACATTTATTCCTTTTCCACCTGGAAAAATATATTCTTCTTGACTTTTATTTATTTTTCCTGTTTTTAAGTTTTGTGCTTTTATTACATAGTCTAGCGCTGGATTGAATGTTATTGTGTATATCATTTTTTCTCCTTTCGAGACACATATAGTAATATATTTTTGTCTCATTTTGCGTTCTCAACTTGCCATTTTATTTTTGCTTTATTTTTTCTTTTGTTTTAAATATTTCCAAAAAATAAAAATAATATTCACTTAATAGTAAATTAAGTTTATTATCAATTTGATACCAATCTTTTTACTAATCTATTGACAAAATATTTCATAAATTGATATACTTTAAATACATTATTAATAGGAGGATAATATAATGAAAATTATAGATTGGTTTAAAAATTTATTAAAAAAAACAAGTCGCAAAGACTATATGTTAAGTGATGTTAATTCATCTGTTAATAACTCAAAAAGTAATAAAGATTTTGTAACTAAAATAGATGTAAATGGTATAAAAACAGAAAAAACAAGAGAAGATATTTTGAAATCATTAAGAGAAGATATAATAGTTGAAGATCTTTCAGAAGAATATAACTATTCTAAATTTAGTGATGAATATATAAAAGACAATTATGATTCTAATTCTATTTTGTCTGATGAAGATAAGACTGCTTTGAGTTGCTTGTATGGTGCAATAAAAAATGGTAATTCAGAGTTATTTTTACATAACGGAATGAAATACGATGATAATTCAAAATTGTTATCAGAAAATAAAATAAATAACTTTTTAAAACAGAATCCTAACAATATAGTTGTTCTAATAAATCTAATGATTCAAGATGCTCAAAATATGTATAACTCTTTAACAGATGATTCATTATCTTCTAAGACTTCTGTTCAAGGATTAATATCTGGTTCTTATACTGAGATTTCTGAGATAATTGAAAGATATAATAAAGAACATGAAATTGAAATTGGCTAAAATACATAAAATTTTATTATTTTACTAGACATTTCTTTTTAAATATGTTAATATAAGTAAGTATTTAATACTTATGCCGATGTGGCGGAATTGGTAGACGCACACGACTCAAAATCGTGCGGGAAACCATGTGGGTTCGAGTCCCACCATCGGTACCAATATTTTTTAAACTGCAGATACAAAATCAATCAGGAAATAGCAAAATATCATGGGCAGAAATTACTTGAAGAGGATAAGAAAAATTGAAGAAGAACTCAGAAATAATTTCGTTTCAAAATATAACCACCCGTTTTGCGGGTGGTTATATTTTTATTTTTCAACAATTTCCTTTTCTAAATCTTCTATTTCAACCATTTCGTAATCAAAAACAGTAACATTTTTAACAGAAAAATCAGAAAAATCATCATCAGAATCCTCAAAATCACCAATATTAAAAGACTTTTTATCAATTAATTTTAAATGCAATTTTGAAGTATCAACAATCATTTTAGTTGACAAATCCATACCGACAGGTAAAGTTTTGTTTTGATTATCATAAAAGATAATATTTGTAAATCCAATTCCCTTTGTTCCCTCTTTAATATGAAGTTTATATAGATTAATATTTTCTCCAAATTCTTCAACTGCTTCTTTCATCTCTATTTCTGGATTTATATTAAATACATTTATTTCTTTGTTATTTAATAAGTTCTCATTAATAGCTTTGTACACAGGTAAAGACTCTGGTATTACTCCCTTTTCCAATGCTTTCGTAACATTTTGAACAATTGATTGTAAAATAAGCTTAAATCCTATTTGTTTTGTATTTTTGTTAACTTCCAAAATATTAAATTTATCTTTTGGTAGTTCTCTATGTTTCTTATTATTAATCTTTCTAACTTTTGTTGAATCTTCAATAACATTTCCAAAAATATCATATTCCTCATCATCCAAAGACTTCAATTCTTTTTCTTCTGCCTTCAAATCTCTTAAAGCTTTTTCTATATCTTCTGGCAATATGTTATTCGTTTTTATTTTATTTAATACATCAATCAGATTTGTTGTTGCTATATATACACTATCTGTATCATTTCTGTCCAAATTTTTTCTTTGTATTTTATCTAATTTTTTACCAAATTCCTCTAAATCTTCTTCATAATTAAATGTTCTTTCAATTTTTTTAATAACATTAACTTCTTCTTGTTCTCCCTCTGGTAATACTTCCATTTCATCTTTATTACTGTATTTCCAGAATTCAAATATACTTTTTTTATGGCTATCTATTTCTTCAATATATTTTGATGCATTTTCTATTTTCTTTGCTAAATTTTTAGTTTTCAACTTTAAAGCATTTATATCCATCAAAAGATTTTTCATTTGATTTTCGAGTTCTTCTAGTTCTTTATAACTTGTTATTAATTCCTCTAATGTATAAACTTTTTTAATTGGTATTTTTTTCTTTTCTTTTCTTGGTTCTTCTGTTTGAATTACTTCTTCTGGTTGACTTTCATTTTCTATAATTTCATCTTCAATTTCTTGATTTTCAGCCTTTTTACTACTTTTTTTACTATATTTAAAGTAATATTTAACCTTTCCAAAAAATGATTTTTTACATTCTAGAAATGTTGATATTTGTTTTTCTTTTGCTAGATATTCTATTTCTTGTGATGCAGCTAATTCTTGTAATTTTTTAATTCTTTTATTGTAAGCTCTTATTTTGCTTTTCAATTCTTTTCTTCTTTTTAATCCAATTTTATATTGTTCTCTTATAAATTCTATCATATGCTTATATTCTATTTTTTGCTCACCTAAATAGAATTCTAGTTTTCCTGTATTGTCTATGTTTGTTTCAAAATTATAATAGTTTGGAATTTCAGTTTGCAAAATAAATAATGCTTTTAATAATTTATAAAATTCGCTTGCTTCTGCTTCACTATTTAATTGAATTTTGTATGTTGTTTTTATTTTTTCATATACATTTGTTTCACCTATAATCTGAACTGATAATTCATCTTTTTTGTTATATACTTCATATACTAATGGCCAATCTTTTGTAAATAGCCATAAATAATTTTCTATATCTTCAAATTCCGATTTTTTTAGATATTGATTCGAATATTTTACATTACTTATAGGTACAAATATTTTTCCTACTCTTTTATTTTCTATTTGTCTTTTTAATAAATAAAAGAATGTTGAATAATCAGTATCTTCTGTTGGTACTATCATAAAGTATTTGTTTGTGTTTTCAGAGTAATATATTTGCCATAAATAATTTCCTTGAAATTTTACTTTAAATGGTATTTCTTTACTTAGTTTTGCTTGTTCTTTTTCAACTTGTTCTATTTCATCTGTGTCCATATTTTTTAGCATTTCCAAGAATTTTGTATGTTTTAATAAGTTTTCTTCATTTTGATTATCTAAATATTCATATAATGGTCGTGCCTTTTTATATTTTTCATTCAAGTCTGTTAGTCTGTTTGTTGGTGATAATAGTATCTGTATGTCTTTTATATCTATGTATCTGTATTGTCTGTATTGTTTTTCATCATAGAATCTTGTTACTCTATATTCTAGTGGTTCAAATTTTTTTAAGTTTTGTGGAATTTTATCTAAGTCTAATCCTAAATATTCAAGTTTATCTGATATTCCTTCTATTTTTTCTTTCTTTTTTCTAGGCACTTGTATCTCCTCCATATTTTTCAAATAATTTATTATTATAATTCACACCATTTTTTATAATATATTGTAAATTATAACTATCTATTTAATAATTTCATAAAAATTTTTAAATGTATATCCCTGTTGCTGTAAATACTCAATTACCTTAGGTAAAGTTTCTACTGTAATATGTTTAGCCTGTGCATCATGCATCAAAACAACTAAACTATTTTTACCTGCTGTTGTCTTTTGTAAATTATTCATCAAATAATCTTCTGTTGGTTTTGATTTTTCAGAGTCTCCTGTTAATGAGTTCCAATCTATATGTAAAATATCATTTTGTTCAAGTAATACTTCTGCCTGTTTTTTTATTTCTGCATATTTACCACCAACTAGACCGCCTGGAAATCTAAATAAATGTGAATTATATTCTGGTACATTTATTGTTTTAGCAACAATCTGATTACATTGATTAAATTCATTTAAAACATTTTCTGGTGAATGATATATACTTGAATATTTATGTGAGTATCCATGATTTGCTATATAATGTCCTTCATTATATATTCTGTTTGTTGTTTCAGGAAATACTTCTACTTGGCTACCTAAAACAAAGAATGTTGCTTTTATATTATATTGATTCAAAATATCTAAAATTTCATGTGTATTGTTTGATGGGCCATCATCAAATGTTAGATATGCAACTTTCTCTTCTGAATGATAGATATTTTTTAAATTTTCTTTGCCTTGTTCTGTTAATTTAGGTATTTTTGCTTGTCTTGCTGCTTCTTCTTCCTCTTTTTTCTTTTGTTGTTCTTCTTGTTGCTGTTGTTCAAATTCTTCAATTTGTTTTGCAAATTCTTTTGATTTTTTTACTCTTATTGTTGTATCTAATAGATAAAAAATTGTTAATGATAATGTTACAATAACTGCTATTATTGCAGTTATCGTAAATATTATTCTTTTCTTATCAACATATTTTTTCATACTATAAATATTATAGCCTTCGTATTGCTCTCTATTATGAAATATTCCCATTTAAATTCCTCTTTTATTTTTTATTTCTGGTTTTATCTTTATTTTCTTTTTTTCTTTTTAAAATACTATAAAAATAAATTTATATTTATTTCTTCATAGTTTGTTTTATATATTCTATCTCTTCTTCTGCATTTAATCTCATAAATATTGGTTCACCTTTTTCTATCACTTTTGCGTTTTTAATTTTGTCATAATCTTTTAGGCTTTCCCAAGTTTTTAAAGATTCATCTGTAATTCCGATTTGTCTTAATATATTTTCAGATGTTTCGTTCATAAATGGTTTTATCAATATTGCTATTTTTCTCAAATTTTCTATTAAATGATACATTGCTGATTTTAGCTTTTCTGTGTCTTCTTCTTTTGCAAGTTTCCATGGCATTGTTTCATCAATATATTTGTTTGTTCTTGATACTAAGGTCCAAATTTCTTGTATTGAATTTGCAATTTCGAAATTTTCAAATAATTTTTCAAATTTTTCAATTTGTTCTAAGCAATTCTTCTCAATTTCTTCATCAACTTCATTTGGTGTTCCATTATATTCAGGTACTTGTCCACCAAAATATTTATTAACCATTGATACAGTTCTGTTTAATAAATTGCTTAAATCATTGCATAAATCAAAATTGTATCTTTCAACAAATTCTTCTGGTGAGAATAATCCATCTTGTGATGTTGGCATCTCTCTTAATAAGAAGTATTTTGTTGCATCTAGTCCGTATCTATCTATTAAATCTTCTGGATAAATTACATTTCCTTTTGATTTACTCATTTTTCCGTCTTTCATTGTTATCCAGTTATGAACAAATATTGTTTTTGGTAATGGCAAGTCTAGTGCCATTAAGAAAATTGGCCAATATATTAAGTGGAATCTTGCAATATCTTTTCCTACAACATGAACATCTGCTGGCCAGAATTTTTTAAATAATGTTTCATCATCTGACATGTATCCTAGTGCTGTAATGTAATTTGTTAGTGCATCTAACCATACATATACTACGTGTTTTGGATCTTTTAAAACTTTTATTCCCCAATCAAATGAAGTTCTTGTTACACACAAATCTTCTAGTCCTGGTTTGATAAAGTTATTTATCATTTCTTGTTTTCTGTATTCTGGTTTGATGAAATCTGGATGTTCATCATAATATTTTAAAAGTCTATCTGTGTATTTTTTCATATTGAAGAAATAGGCTTCTTCTTTCATTGGCACTACTTCTCTTCCACAGTCTGGACATTTTCCATCAACTAATTGTGTTGGTGTAAAAAATGTTTCACATGGTATGCAGTAAAGTCCTTCATATTCACCTTTGTAGATGTCTCCTTGTTCCATGAATTTATCAAATATTTTTTGAACTACTTTTACGTGTCTTTCGTCTGTTGTTCTAATAAAGTCATCATATTGTATGTCCATTTTTTTCCATAATTCTTGTGCCATTTCTGCCATTCCATCTACATATTCTTGTGGTGTTTTTCCTGCATCTTTTGCTTTTATTTCTATTTTTTGTCCATGTTCGTCTGTTCCTGTTAACATGTAACATTCTTTTCCTTTTAATTTGTTATATCTTTTTAGTGTGTCTGCTACTACTGTTGAGTATGCTGTTCCTATATGGAATTTTCCGCTTGGATAGTATATTGGTGTTGTTACATAAAATGTTTCTTTCATATTTATTCTACCTCTTTCCTTTTTTGGGTTGCTTTTTAGAATTTTGCCTTTTGACTGAACCCTTTTTCTCTTATTTTTTTCTTACTTATGTTATCACATTTTAGGCTATTTGTCTAGAAATTTGTTACAGTTCAGTAGAATTTTTTTATA
>FR901882.1:29975-35290 GCA_000438255.1 Clostridium sp. CAG:389 | reverse complement strand
AACTTAGAATGATTAAAGAATATTGTGAGAAAAATGATTATTTAATAGTTGATGTTTACAATGATGCAGGACATTCTGGAAAAGATTTAATGAGACCTGAAATGCAAAGATTACTTAAAGATATCAAACCCAAGAAAATTGATAAGTTAATTGCTATTAAAGTAGATAGATTAACTAGAAACAATTATGATGTTTTTTGGTTACTTAATTACTGCGAAGAACACGATGTTAAGATTGAATTAATACTTGAGCCTTATGATGTATCTACTGCTAATGGTGAAATGATATTTGGTATGAATTTAGTCTTCGGTCAAAGAGAACGAAAAGAAATTGGAGCAAGAACTAATCGCGCTATGGAAAAGAAATGGCATTAGAGCGTATTCATCCAAGTAAAGCACCTTATGGTTATAATAGAAATAAAGAAACTGGTCATTTAGAAATAGAACCTATTGAAGCACAAGTTGTAAAAGAAATATTTGAACTATGTAAAAAAGGACATTCTACTAGAAATATTGCAACTATTATGAAAGATAATAATGCTTATTTAAAACAAGGTAGATGGGCATCAGACAGAGTTTATAAAATACTTACTAATTCTATTTATATTGGTATATTTGAATATGGAAAGTATAAAAGAAAACCACAGGATGTATTAAGAGTTGAAGATTATTGTGAATCTATTATTGATATAAATACTTGGAACACGACAAGAGCAAATCTAGAAAAGAATAAGCATCCAAGCTATTGAAAAGTTAAAAATTCAAGAGAAAAAATTAGTAGATTTATATTTAAGTTCTACCCTAGATGTGGAAACTATCAATCATAAAAATGATGTTATTAAAAAAGAAATTGATAAATTAACTAAAAAGAAAACTACACTTGATCCAGATAATGACTTTAAAGAATACACAGTAGAACTTCTTAAAAAGTTAGACTATGAAGAAGATAAATGAATATGTTTTTGTATAAATAATCTCAAAAAAAGAGGAAAAAATTATCAAAATAATTGAATCCTCTTTTTATATTATTCTTAATATGGGAGTATAAGTCGTGTCTAGCAAGCACTGAATTTATACTCCCACATAAATTCTATTATGGGAATTCTCAGACCCTTTGCTAAAAAAAGTTTTAATAAAATTATTAAAAAATATGATATCACCCATTTTTTCTGGATGCCATTGAACAGCAATAATATTTCCATTTTCTATTGCCTCAATTGTTCCATCTTCAGCAATTGCAGATACTATAAAATTATTTGCTAATTTTTTAATAGATTGTTTATGAAATGAATTTACTTCAATACATTCTTCTATATTGTATGTATTACTTAAAAAAGTTTGTTTTTTAATTTTTATTGTATGTAATGCATCTTTCAAATTATGATTTTCTATTTTTTGGTTTAAGCTACCTCCAAAACAAACATTTATAGATTGAAGTCCTCCACAAATTCCTAAAATTGGTTTATTTGCACTTGAAAATAATTCAATTGCTGCTTTATCTAATTTAAATTCATCAATATCATAATTTTTTTCTGGAATGGGTTCTTCATTATAATAATGTGGTGGAATATCGATACAACTTCCTGTTACAATAAGTCCATCGCATATCTCACATACTTTTTCTAAATTTTTATCTGAAACAATTGGAAATAATAATATATTTAACTTGTCAAATATATCTTTATAATGTTTAGTTAAATAATATCTGTAGTTAAAAGGTTCTTCTTTATTTACATTTTCAATTCTCTCAATTATTGCTAATATCATTTTTATACTCCTTTATATTTCTAATTTTATAATATATATCATACCAACTATATGCTCTTGTTATATTATCAAATTCAAAATTTCTATTATATGGATAATCAAATATTATTATATTAGTTTTGCCAATTAATTTTCTTAAATTATTTGGATCATCTTCAATCATAATATCTATACAATTATTTTGGCAATATTCCCCTTTGTTTTTTACATCAAAAACAATTTTATCATAATAAATATTATTATCCTTTAACCATTTTTTTGTAATACTTTCTACTTCTTTCTTTAGAGAATTAGAAAACCATTCATCATTATTTCTTCTGGCTGTAATTATATATATTTCGTTACCTTCATTTTTAAGCTTTTTTATAACTTCAGCTGAGTGTTTCTTTGCTGGTAATGTAATAACTAAATCTTTTCTATATTTATTCCAAAATTTATGTGCTATATCTTCTCCCCATAAAAACATATCTGTAGTATCTATTACATTTATATTTTCTAATTTATATTTACCTAATTCATTGCAAAATTTAGTTCCATAATCTATACAAAAATTATACTGTGAATTTAAAACACCATCAATATCTATTCCTATTTTCATTTATTCCTCCAAAAGTTATAATCTAATAAAAATTATATTATAAAATAATAAAACTTTCAATACTCCCATTGAAATTTAATAAGAATTCATGTATATATGTCAATGATGTGAAACAAATTCAGTCATACTATTTGAAAAAATTTGTTTCACATCATTGACATATATACAGTAGTAAATTTATTATTTTATAAAGTTAATGAAAAAATTGAAAAATTATGTTATAATCTTTTTGAAATATTTGATATATGTATGATAAAATAATATAAATGATAGGAGAAGATTATATGAATATTGGACTAGATATTGATAATGTAATAAGTAATTTCGATAAAAAGTTAATGGAAGAATTTATAAAAGAAGATAAAAATAAAAGAAATACAGGAATTATTAATCATAATGCCATTAATATATATGGAATGTTTGATTGGTCTAATGAAGAAATTGAGGAATTTTTCTGCGATAAATGTGAAGAATGGGCAAAGACATTAGAACTAAATGAAGGAGCAAAACAGTTCATTGATAAAATGATGAATGATGGTGATAATGTATATTTAATATCACATAGAGTTTCCCCTCACTACACAAATCCATTTGAAATAACACAACAATGGTTAAAAGACAAAAAAATAAGATATACAAAACTTATCCTAAGTAAAGGAATTGACAAAACACCAGAATGTAAAAAATATAAAGTTGATATTATGTTTGATGATGGTGTCGATAATTGCAATAGAATGATTTTGGGTGGTATCAACTGCTATCTATATAGAGGAAAAGAAATGTATGACAAAACTCCTTATGGTGATTTAAGAATTGTTGAAAATTGGAAAGAATTATATAATGAGATTTTAAAACTAAAATTCAATAAATAAAGGAGAATATGAAATGGAAAAATCTTTAATACACGATTTTAAGAAAAGTTATGGAAGAGAACCTATTATTAGAAAAACAAAAAATGGAACATTACTGTGCGTATGTCTATCAGGTGGTAATTGGGAACCTGAAAATGCTAATGTAGTTAAAATACAAAAAAGCTATGATGATGGAAAAACATGGTCTGATCCGCAAGTATTATTTTCACACCATTGTAGAGGAGTATGGAGCTCAGAAATGTTTATAGATGACGATAAAATTATGCTTATAGTACAAACATATAATGCAGAAAGCTATTACAGAGAATTACAAACTTTTTATTCTACAAGTTTTGATGATGGTAACACATGGAGTGAGCCTGTTTCGTTACCTAATGGAATAAATGGTGTTAGTGTTAGACAAGGAATTAAATTAAGCAATAGCAATTATTTATTCCCAATTTACTATGGAGAAGTTGTAAATAACTTTGATTGGAAAAATGTGACAAATTGGCATGACAGCTTTAAATTTTGTTGCGGTGTAATGATATCTAATGATAAATTAAAAAGTTATGAAAGATATGGATATATAAAGAGTGAAAAAAGCTTATGGGAACCTAATTGTATAGAAGTAGAAAATGGACATATTATTATGTATATAAGGAACAATAATGCTCCATATTTGGGAATCAGCCATAGTTATGATTATGGCAAAACATGGACAGAATTTAAACAAACAGACATCCCAAATCCCAATACTAAAGTAACTTTAGTAAAAGCTAATAATCTAATTTTATTAATAAATAATTTTAATAATGTTATGGGATTTAAAAATAGAAATCATTTGCAAATTTGGGTAAGTCATGATGGAGAAAACTTTTATAAAAAGATTAAAATAGAAGAAGATAATGAAATTTTCTTTTATCCACATGCATTTTTTGATGAAAAAACACAACTTTTATATATAGCATATGAAAATTCAAAACAATTTTGGTTGAAGAAAATACCTTTTGAAGACATTAGTTGAGTAATATGATATTAATGAAAATGATATAAAAAAAGATATTATACTACAAAAAACTGGTTCATAAGAGCCAGTTTTTTTATGTATGATATAATTAACATTATAAATTTGTTTGAATATTAGGTTTATCTTCTACTAATTTCTTTATAAATTTATTAATTTTAAAATAATCTTTAATATGAAAAATCCATCCATTTATATAAATGCTGTCCTTCTACAATCATTTGTAATTTAATATTTTCAAATACAAAATCATAAATTATTATTGCATATTCTTTAATCTTTTCTTCATTATCTCTATTTTTATTATTTTTAAATATTTCTTGATTTATTGTCTCTGGATATATTTTTTCAAATTTTCTCAATATCTTCTTTATCTTTGAAAATTCCAATTTTATATCTGTTACTCATTTCATATACCTCATATTTTAATATTAATTATTAAATGTATAAAACCTATCAAACCTCTTTAATAGAATCTATAACACAATTACCATTACAAGATTTTATCCCAAAAGAAAAATCCTTATAATATTTAGTTATTGGATAATCGTAACTATTACTATAATAAGTTTTTGCAATATAATTCAAATCGTCATTATGAGTAATACTCTCAATAGTATAAGGGCAATATGCACCCCCACCTTGCAATTTTGTAAGATATCCATCACTATTTTCATTAAAATATAAAGTTAAATTCCAATTTCTTTCAAATTCATTTTCTGAAACATAATTTAGCATTGCATTTTTATAATCTGAAAATCTTATTGATGTTATAACTGTTCCATCATTTAAAATAGTATTTTTAGATGAATCATAATTCAATTTTCCATTTTCATTTAACCATTGTAAAAGATTATCGCAATTTTCATTTGCCAATAACTCTAAATAATTAGATAAAGTTACTCTGACCTGTTCATCTGTAAATACTGAACTATTATTGTTATTATCTGTTATAATAGTATTTTCATTTAAATTATTAGAACTAATTTTTTCTGAAATATTATTTCTTCTTATTAATCCAAACATTATTAATACTATCATTATTATTATCAATAAAATCTTAATAAATTTAT
>FR901882.1:0-29924 GCA_000438255.1 Clostridium sp. CAG:389 | reverse complement strand
TTTGTTACCTCTTATATATTTTTACAAACTTAATCTATATATTTATATAAGGATTAGGTTTGAACATATTATATAATAAAGTTTCAAAAAAATCTATACCATATTTATTTATAATTATTAATATTTATATAAGCAATTCTACCTGTTTGATTTACTCTAATTCTATCAATATATGAATTTACATGTTGTAAAACTGTTACAGTTGTATTTGCTTTATATTGATACTTAGTACCTGTTAAATTAGAATTAGAATACAATGTACAAGCTCTAATTTTCTTAGTTTTTCCTATCCTTCCAGAGCCAATCTGAGTAGAACTAGAATAATTACTATTATCAATATAAGCCACTCTACCAGTCACATTAACTCTGATTTTATCTACATTACTAGATATATTCTGTAATATAGTAACAGTTGTATTTACCTTATAAGTATATCTATTTCCAGACAAATTCGAATTACCATATAAAATACTAGCACGAGCTAATTTCTTAATTTGCCCAACTGTTGCATTAGTAACTATTGAATTATTAGTATTTATGTCTAAATCTTTACTTGTATAATTTAAAGAAATCCACCCTTTATCAGTTTTTCCAAATCCATTTGATTCAGCCAATATAGTTACTACTGTCCCTTTTGCATATCCGCCAATTCTTGCATATGCAGTACTTGCACCTGCTCTAATATTTAAGCCTCCATTTGCTGTAATTATTACTTGATAATTAGTAGAATTTATATTAGAAGTATTATTTTCAATATTAGAAGTTGTATTATTTTCCCTATCATTTTTAAAGCAGAAAAATTTTTGATAATTTGCATATTTTCTAAAATCATCTATTGATACATAAACAGTATTTCCATTTACCGTTGCTTTTCCTCTTCTAGAACTTACATCAAATTTTTTATTGTAAAGATATGAATCATATATTTTTATATAATTATCCTCTACTCCAATTAAAACTATAAAATGTCCACCATATGTAAATAGCCCTTGATTGCAACTTGCAATTATATAATTATTATCTTTTAATTTTGAAATTGCATCATCTAATTTATAACATTCACTATACCCTATATCAAATACATCTGCAGTCCACTTGAATGCTGACCAATATGTTCCTTGATTTGCGCTTCTATATCCATATTTTGTGTATAATTCTGCCATTTGGTCTGGTGTTATATTTCCTTTTATACTTGAAACAACCATTGCTGCACTTGCTGGTCCACATCCTGATGTTCCTATTGTTTGTGAACTATTTCCTACACTAGAATACATTTTGCTACGCCATCTACTATCTAATTGTGAATAATATGTTAGTCCTGCATATTCTCCAAGTTGAATATTTGGTGTTTTTTCTGCTCCCTCATATGCTACTAATCCTTGCTCTTCAAATTGTTCTGATTCTGTTTCTTGAAATTCTAATGCTTGTTCGTCTGTTTCACTTAAATCTGGTATTTCTGTACTTGATTCGTTTTCTTCTGAAATTATTGAATTTTCTAATTCTGATATTTTATTTTCATTTATCTTTATTTTGTTTTCTAATTCTGATATTTTATTCTGTTTTGAGTTTTCTGTTTTTTTATTTTGTAAATTCATTTGTAATAATATTATAAATGTTATTAGTACTAAAATTAAGCTTACTATACTTATAACTTTTATTTTTTTCATTGATATTATCCCCTTTCATCAATCCAATTTTTATTTTTCCTTAGTAGTTTGATTATTGGGTATCTATTAATTCTTAATAATCTATTTTATAATATTCTTATTCTTTTAATTTAGTACTATATATCTTTGCGTAATATGCTTTTGTTATTAATATATAAAGTTATTTAAAGACAATAAAAATAGCCCAGAATTTAATTAATTCTAGACTATTTCTATTTTATGCTTTTACCATTTCAAGTTTACTCTCAACTAATTCACAAATTAAATCAGCAGATTTTTCAACTCCAAAAGCATCACTATTAATACAAATATCATAATTAGAATGGTTATCCCAATCCTTATCAGTATAATACTTATAATGATTTGCTCTTAATTTATCAATACGTCTAATCTCTTTTTCAGCCTTTGCTTTATCCATACCATAGTATGTAGTAGCTCTATTAATCTTATCATTCATATCACTATAAACGAAAACATTAATAACATTTTCTCTATCAGCTAAAATGAAATCAGCACATCTACCAACAATAACACAAGACTCTTTGTCTGCAACCTCTTTTATCAATTCAGATTCCTTGATAAATAGCTCATCACTATTATTTAAACCTGAATAATATCCATTATTTAAGCTAGCTAAAACATCTCTTTTTTGTTCATTGTTTTCAATATATTCCTCAGATAAACCTGTTTCTTCTGCTACTTTTGAAATAAATTCATTATCATATAATTTTATTCCTAATTTATCAGCAACTAATTTTCCAATGTATCTTCCACCAGATGCGTATTCTCTTGCTATTGTTATAACTACATGTTTTGAAAGCTTACTTTCTGTGTTTGTTGTAGTTTCTTTATTTACTATTTTTACATTTCCTTGTTTTAGTTTTCTTACTTCTCTTATTAAGAATATTGTTGCTAATATGAATGCTAATCCATCAGCAAATGGTCCTGCAAATAGAACTCCTTGTACTCCAAACATCTTTCCTAAAACTAGCATTGCTGGTATTAAGAATGCAATTTGTCTTGATATTGAAAGTATTGCACTTATTATACTCTTTCCAATTGCTTGGAAGAATATTCCTGATGGAATTTGAATTCCGTTACAGATACAAAGCATTAAATATGTTCTAAATGCTATACAAGCAAATTCCATGTAATTTGCATCTCCATTACCAAATATTGATATTAATTTATCTGGTATTGTTTGGAATAATATAAATGCTATTGTACTAATTACAACACTTGAACCTAAAACAATTTTTAATGTTGTCTTTACTCTGTCAAATTTTCTAGCACCATAGTTGTATCCAAATATTGGTTGTGCTCCTGCTGCAATTCCTATTATGATACTGTTTAATATTTGGTTTATTTTCATTACAATTCCTAGAACTGTAATTGGTATTTCTGCTCCAAATTTTGATTCTGCTCCATATTTTCCAAGTGTATTATTTTCAGTAGCCATTACAAATACTATACTCATTTGGTTTATAAAACTGCTTATTCCTAACATTGAAACTTTTTTGGCTACACTTGCTTTTATCTTAAATGTTTCTTTGCTTAATTTTATTGATTTGAATTTTTTTACATATAATGCATTTAATATAAATACTAAAATTTGGCTTATTACAGTTGCTATTGCTGCTCCTTCTACTCCCATTTTAAATACAAATATAAATATTGGGTCTAATATTGTGTTTAATACTGCACCTACAATCATTGTTGTCATTGAATATTTTGGACTTCCATCTGATCTTATTATTGAGTTTAATGTTGTTCCTATCATTGAGAATGGTAATCCTATTGCTATTACATAACCATATTTTAGTGCATATTCTTTTAATGCTTCTGTGCATCCAAACATATTTAATAGTTGTGGTAAAAATATTAATGTGATTGCACAGAATAATACTGATACTATTGTTGAAATGGCTAGTGCATTTCCTACACCTTTTGCTGCTTCGTCTTTTTTCTTTTCTCCTAGTTTTAGGCTTAGGTATGCTGATGCTCCATCTCCAAACATTAGCGAGAATGCTAATCCTATCATTGTTAATGGGAATACTACGTTTGTTGCTCCATTTCCTAAGTATCCTACTCCCCACCCTATAAAGATTTGGTCTACTATGTTATATAGTGAGTTTACTAATAGGGATATTATGCATGGGATTGAAAATTTTCTTATTAATTTTCCTATTTTTTCTGTTCCTAGCATGTTTTCTTCTTTTTCCAATTTTCTCTCCTTCTTTCTTTTTTATATTTTGGTACGCATTTTTTATAAGTTGCTCCGGCTTTTGTTAGTTTCCATTTTTATTCTTTGCCTACGGAGTTGAGCATAAAAATTCGTAAGTCCTTGTCTGGACTTACGTTTTACCTGCGCGACTTATGTATTATATCACAATTTTTATTTTTGTGTAAGTGTGTTTTTGATTTTTTTTGATTTTTTTAGTTACTGAACTGTAACTACTGGATAATATCCTTTATAATCTCCCCTGCAATAATCAAACCTGCAACAGAAGGCACAAATGAAATACTTCCAGGAACTTGATTACGAATACTACACTTTCTTTTAGTACCAGGAGGACAAATACAATTTGTATTACAACTATTTTCAATATTTTCATAAGGACGTATAGGCTCTTCTTTTGAATAAACAACTTTAAGCTTCTTTATTCCCCTATTTCTTAGTTCTTTCCTCATAACCTTTGCCAAAGGACAAACCGAAGTCTTATAAATATCTGTAACTTCAAATCTCGTTGGATCTAGTTTATTACCTGTTCCCATACTTGAAATAATAGGAATATTTAATTTATTAGCCCTTACAACCAACTCAACTTTGGCAGTTACAGTATCTACACTATCTACAATATAGTCAACTGTATCATCTAAAATTTCCTTACTATCTGGCATAAAAAATTCTTGATATATCTCTACATTTGCATTTGGATTTATATCTAAAATTCTTTCCTTTGCAACTTCAACTTTTGGCTTTCCAATAGTTTTTCTAGTTGCAATTATTTGTCTATTCAAATTAGTTAAGCAAATTTTGTCATCATCTACTAATATAAAATTTTTAACCCCTGCTCTTACAAGTCCTTCTACAACAAATGAGCCAACTCCTCCTATTCCAAATACTGCAACTTTTGCATTTTGTAATTTTTCTATTCCTTCTTTTCCAATCAATAATTCTGTTCTTGAAAATTGATTTAACATTTTATTTTTCCTCCTCCAAGAACTATATCTCCAACATAAAATACAGCTGATTGACCTGGTGTTATTGCTCTTTGTGGCTCGTCAAATATAACTTTGATGTTTTCTCCATCTTGTTCAATTTTAGCTTTTGCTACTTTCGAAGAATATCTAGTTTTTACATCAACTTCCATTGGCTCTTCTATTTTATCAACTAATAATAAGTTAATATCTGTAACTGTAATTTCTTTCTTGTATAGTTTTTTTTCTTCTCCTACTATTACTTCATTTTTTGTTTTGTTAAATCCTAAAACAAATAATGGCACTTTGTATGATATTCCTAACCCTTTTCTTTGACCTATTGTGTAATTGTATAAACCAGTATGTTTTCCTAATATTTCGCCTTTTGAATTCACTATGTTTCCTTTTTTAGGTTTTATATTAGAATTATTTTCAAGAAATTTTTTGTAGTTTCCATCTGGTACAAAACAGATATCTTCACTATCTGGTTTATTTGCAACTTTTAAGTCATTTTCTCTTGCTATTTCACGTATTTGTTCTTTGTCTGTAAAATCCGCTAATGGAAATAATACATGTTCTATTAATTCCTTTGGAATATTCCATAACACATAGCTTTGGTCTTTTTTGCCTGCTTGTGATTTTTTTAATACCCATCTTCCATATTTTTCACTATATTCAGTTTTTGCATAATGTCCTGTTGCTATGTAATTACATCCTAGTTCTTTTGCTTTTTCCCACATTATTCCAAACTTCATATATTTGTTACATTCTATGCATGGATTTGGTGTTCTACAATTTGCATAACAGTCTATAAAGTCATTTATTACATATTCTTTGAATTGTCCTTTGCAGTCATATGTAAAGTGTGGCACTCCTATTGTTCTACATACATTTTTTGCGTCTATGTATGTGTTTATGTTGCAACAACTGCTTCCTGCAAATAGTTCTAGTGTTGTTCCTATAACTTCGTATCCTTCTTTTTTTAGTAGTAAAGCTGATACTGAACTGTCAACTCCACCACTCATTCCTAATAATACTTTTTTGTTTTCCATTTTATTTTTCCTTTATTTCATATTTTAATGACAGCAATTTATATTTCCAGTTCCTGTACTATCATTTTTATTTAGCATGTCCTCAATAGTATGCCACGCCAAAAGAGCACATTTTACTCTTGCTGGCATATTAGACACGTTTCTAAAAGCAATCGCATCTTCTAATTTTTTTAATTCTTCCTCATCAGTTGTCTCTCTTTTTATCATCTCTATAAATGTTTTTATAATTTTTTTTGCTTCTTCAACTGTTTTACCTTTTAATGTATCTATCATTATTGATGTTGATGCTTGTGATATTGCACATCCATGTCCTGAAAATGCCATATCTTCTATTTTATCTCCGTTTAATTTTAATTGTAGTGTTATTTCATCTCCACAATTTGGATTATGCCCTACTTCGCAGTAATCTGCATTTTCTAGTTTCTTTTTGTTGTATGAATTCATGCTGTGTTCCATTATTAATTCATTGTAAACATCTGTTAACTCGTCCATTTTTTCTCCCTATTTTATATAATTTTTAAACATACTATAAGCCTTATCAAGTGCCTTAACTAATTTATCTACATCCTCTTTTGTATTGTAAATGTAGAAACTTGCTCTACAAGTAGAATCAATACCCAAGAACCTCATAAGTGGTTGTGCACAATGATTTCCAGAACGCACACATACACCTTCTGAATCTAAAATACTTGCAACATCATGTGGATGTACTCCTTTTATATTAAATGAAATTACACTTGAGTGATTTTCTTCATTTGGTGTTGTATATAATGTTAAGTAATCTAATTTTGATAACTCTTTTCTTGCATATGATAATATTTCATGTTCAATTTCTTCTATTTTATCATATCCCAAATTTTCAATATAATCAATTGCTGCACCTAAACCAATTACTCCTTCAACATTTTGCGTACCAGCTTCAAATTTATTCGGAAGTGGTGCAAATGTTGTGTCCTGTTCATACACATATTCTATCATATCTCCACCCATTAAAAATGGAGTCATTTTATTTAATATTTCTCTTTTTCCATATAATACACCTATTCCAAGTGGAGCAAGCATTTTATGTCCTGAAAATACAAGAAAATCAGCATCTAAATCTTGAACATCAATTTTCATATGTGGAATACTTTGTGATGCATCAACTATTACTATTGCACCTTTTTTGTGTGCATATTTAATTACTTTTTTCACATTGTTTATTGTTCCTAAAACATTTGAAACATGTGTAATTCCAACAATTTTTGTTTTTTCAGTAATCTTGTTTTCTATCTCCTCGTCTGGAATTTCATAGTTTTCATTAATATACATATAGTTCAATTTGCTTCCTGTTTGCTTTGTCATTTTTTGCCAAGGAACTAAGTTTGAATGATGTTCCATTATTGAAATTACTACTTCATCGTCTTTTTTTAGGTTGTCCAATCCATATGAATATGCAATTAAATTTAAGCTTTCTGTTGCATTTTTTGAGAATATTATTTCTTCTCTATGTTTTGCATTTATAAATTTCGCTATTTTTGTTCTTGTGTTTTCGTATTGTTCTGTTGCTTCTACACTTAGTGAATATGCTCCCCTGTGTGGATTTGCATTATATCTTTGGTAAAATTCTTCTACTGCATTTATTACTTGTATTGGTTTTTGTGTTGTTGCTCCACTATCTAAATATGTGATATTTTCATTTTCTAATAGTGGAAAATCTCTTTTTATATTATTTATTTCCATTAATATCCTTCCTTATAAAATCAATATAAAGTTTAATTTATTTATTTTTTTAATCTAACCTTTTATCAATCTCTTGTAAAATTTCTTTTCTCAATTCTTCTTTTTCAATTTTTTCTAAAATCTTATTAAATCTAGCTCTAACCATCAATTTCATAGCCTCTTTAAGTTCAAATCCCCTACTCATAATATAGAATAGTTCTTTTTCACCAATTTTTCCAGCTGAACTTGAATGATTTCCTTCCACTTCTTCTTCGGAACAAAGTAACATTGGTAAAGCTATTGATTTAGCTGTATTTGATAACAACATACAAGCCTCATTTTCATTTCCAGTAGCCTTTTTACAACCTTTTTTAAAATCAATTGTACCTTTAAAATGTTTTTTAGATGTATCTTTTAAAGCTCCTTGAACTTCTATATCAATATTAGATTTTTTACCTCTTAATTCGCCTATATAATTTAAGTCAAAAACTTGATTTTCTTTTCCTAAATAAATTGTATTTAATTGATTATCACAATTATCACCATGCAAATTAGAATAATAATTTGTAATGCTGTGTTTTCCACCAAAATCAACAATAGTATAATTGATTTTTGCATTTTCTTCAAAATTATTTTCAATAGCTAAAAAATTATTTGATTTTGTATTCATTAAATTAACTAATACTATATTTAACTCTGAATCTTTTTCTGCTTTTGCTTTTATTATTCCATTATGATAATATTCATTTTCTTGATTTGAATCATATTTTATTATTATTGTTGATTTTGTATTTTCTTTTGCAGTAATTTCTATGTTATCTATTAATACAGGATTTTCATCATCAAATTTAAAATCTATTTCTGCTTCTGTTTTTGATTCTTCATTTTGAATACCATTTATATTTAGTTTTATTTTTTGGTTTGCCTCTGTCTTTACTTGTTTTGTAAATTCTTCACTTAAACCATAAACTAAATCTGCATATGCATTATTTGCATTTTGTTCTATATTTATTTTAGATGTGTCACCAGTTATCGTCACATTTTCAAATACTGGTATAACTTCTGGAATTTTGATATTTTCTAATTTTATATTATTTATTTTGAAGTTTTTTGCTGTTCTAACTGGTGTTTCATTTAATTTTAAATTTTCCATACTATCCTATTGCTCCTTCTAATTCTAAGTTAATAAGATTATTCATTTCAACTGCATATTCTACTGGTAATTCTTTTGCTATTGGATGAGCAAAACCTCTTACTATCATAGCCTTTGCATCTTCTTCTGATAGTCCTCTGCTCATTAAATAGAATATTGTTTTATCACTTATTTTACCTATTTTGGCTTCGTGTGAAAATTCAACCTCATCTGTTCTTATATCATTTGTTGGTATTGTATCTGAAATTGATATATCATCTAACATAAGTGATTCACAAGATACTGATGATTTTGAATTTTTTGCATTTTCATTTATTCTTACTAAACTTCTATATGTGCATTTTCCACCATTTTTTGATATTGATTTTGCATTTACTACACTTGATGTATTTGGTGCATTATGAATTACTTTAAATCCATTGTCAAGATTTTGTCCACCACCTGCAAATGATATTCCAGTAAATTCTGTTTTTGCGCCTTCTCCATTCAATATGCTCATTGGATATAGCATTGATATTTTTGAGCCAAATGAACCAGATACCCAATCCATTTTTGCATTTTTTCCAACTATTGCTTTTTTTGTATTTAGGTTAAGCATATTTTTTGACCAGTTTTCTATTGTTGAATATCTTAAATAAGCATTATCTGCTACATATAATTCAACACATCCAGCATGTAAGTTCACTTTATTGTATTTTGGTGCTGAACATCCTTCTATAAAGTGTAAGCTTGCACCTTCTTCTAGAATTATCAATGTATGCTCAAATTGTCCTGATTCCGGTGAGTTTAGTCTGAAATATGATTGTAATGGAACATCTACTTTTACTCCTTTTGGTACATAAACAAATGAACCTCCTGACCATACTGCTCCATGTAATGCAACAAATTTATGGTCATTTACTGGTACACATTTCATAAAGTGTGATTTTACTAATTCTGGATATTCTCTTACTGCTGTTTCCATATCTGTGTAAATTACACCTTGTTTTATCAATTCCTCTTTCATACTATGATAAACAACTTCTGAGTCATATTGTGCTCCTACTCCTGCAAGTGATGTTTTTTCAGCTTCTGGTATTCCTAATTTGTCAAATGTATTTTTTATATCTTCTGGAACGTCATCCCAAGAACTATTTAATTTTGACTTTGGTCTTACATATGTTGCAATTTCGTCCATATTTAATTCTGATAAATCTGGTCCCCATGTTGGCATTTCTAAGTTGTTATATACTTCTAATGCTTTTAATCTGAATTCTTTCATCCAGTCCGGGTCATTTTTTTGTTTTGATATTTCTTCTATTATTTCTGGTGTTAAACCTTTTTTTATTTTGAAGTCGTATTCGTCTTTGTTTTTTATATCATAGATATTTCTATTTATTTCT
Source organism: Clostridium sp. CAG:389 (assembly GCA_000438255.1). Classification (GTDB taxonomy): domain Bacteria; phylum Bacillota; class Clostridia; order TANB77; family CAG-508; genus CAG-269. The sequence continues at coordinate 19,768 of FR901882.1, read as the reverse complement.
TCTAAATTTGTTTTTGACATTTTCGTTTTCCTTTCATTCCGCTTCGCTTCATTCATCACCATCTGAATTTTCGAAAAAATTCATCTGTCAAATCTCATTTTTAATTTTTTATATTGCTATTATTTTTTGAATTCGGCGTATCCATTTTCTTCAATATCAGATGCTAGTTCTTGTCCACCTGTTTTAACTATTTTACCATTAACCAAAACATGAACATAATCAACCTTTAAACTATGCAAAATTTTAGTATTATGAGTAATAATTAAAACCGCATTATTCTCATTTTTAAACATCTCTATACCTTTTGAAACAGTCTTTATTGCATCAACATCAAGTCCTGAATCTGTTTCGTCAAGAATAGCAAGTTTTGGATTTAATACAAGCATTTGTAAAATTTCGTTTTTCTTTTTTTCTCCACCTGAAAATCCAACATTTAAGCTTCTTTCCATATTTTTAGGATTCATATTTAATTCTTCCATATATTTTTTCAATTCATCTTTAAATTGAAATATTTTTACTGGTTCACCTGTAATTTTATTTTTAGCATATTTTAAGAAATTTGTAACTGAAACACCAGGAATTTCTTCTGGTAATTGAAATGACATAAATATTCCTTTTCTTGCAATTTCATCAGTTTTTGATCCTGTAATATCTTCACCATCAAATGTTATTGTTCCATTTGTTTTTGTATATTCTGGATTATTTAATATTGCATTTGCTGTTGTTGTTTTTCCAGAACCATTTGGTCCCATTATTACATGGATTTCTCCTTTTTTTATTTCTAAATCTATTCCTTTTAATATTTCTTTTTCTCCTGCGTTTACATGTAAATCTTTTATTTCTAATAAATTACTCATTTTTTTAATCCTTTCTTTTATTTTAAGAAGTTTTAGTACTAAAACAAAAACTCCATTTTTTATTTATATTTTGTGATTTTCATATTGCCTTTATATCTTTTAACTGTTTTTTTCCTCCGTCCCCTAAAACAGTTCTTCTTGCGCAACATCTACATTTTTCTTTATTGATATCATAATCACAGTCTAAATTTGTTAATCCTAGTTCTTTATGCACATATTTTGCCAATTTGTTTATTGTTTTATCCGTTATTGCTAATTTTATTTTTTCTGCTTCTCTTTCTGCTTCTTCTTCATCTAAATTAAGTACATCTTTTAAAAATACATAAACTATGTCATATGCTTCCAAAATCTTTTTTGCTAAATCCTCTCCTTTTTCTGTTAGCTCAATTGTCCCATATGATTCATAGTTTAACAGTCCACTATCTTTTAAATTGTAAATTGCTTTATTTACACTTGGCTTTGTACAGTTCATTTTTTTTGCGATGTCTGTTACTCTTATATTTCCATTTTGCTGTTTTAGAATATACATTGTTTTCAAGTATTCTTCTGATGCTTTTGATATCATTTTTTATCCTCTTTCTTTATATTTTTAACATTACAAATTTTTAAAAATTTGTAACTATTTTTAAAGTTTGTTAACTCTGGTTAACATTATACTCTCTTATATATTGTTTGTCAAGGCTAACACCTAAAAAAATGGCACATCTTAACACGTGTCATTTTTTTATCTAATTAATTTTATTTATTATTTAACTTATATGGAGGTGACAATTTACTTATTCCAAAACAACCACCAGCAAACAATAACTCACCAGTTTTTGGATTAACCTCTAATGAATTTGTTTCAAATCCACCTTGTTTTCCATGTTTTACAATAGAATTTGTCGTATTACTTGTTATTACTTGGAAAGACTTTCCACCATCAACAGAACGATATAATGCACAATCATTCAAAAATGTATTTCCTGCACCACCACAATAAATAATATTAGGGTCAATAGGGTCAACCGCAACCTTAGAAATACTATATCCGCCTTTTAAGTTTACAGGTGCTCTTCTATATTCCTCAACATCTTTATTTAAAACACATTCTATGCTACCATCTTTTGTTGAAATTCTATATAAATATCCTCCATCACATGCAGCATAAACAACTTCATTTTTCCAATCATAAGACAAGTCTAAAATATAAATAGAACCATATTGTGCCTTTGGTTTAATTTCAGTATTATTTACCTTTTGCCAAGTACGTCCATCATCATAAGATACTACAACATTTTTGCCGCTTTCATCTATTCCATACAATTCCTTTTGACCTTTTTGATTATGTGTATAAACATTTATACATCCATTCATTTTAGCCCAAGTATGTCCTCCATCTTCACTTCTTAAATCACATGCAAATAGCACTTTTGGATTTGTTGGTGATTGATAAGATGATTCCATTCCTGATCTTATATTTTGGCTTGTAAAGCATAATCCTGTATCAATTACGGTTTTACCACCATCAAAAGTTATTTTTAATTTTCGAGGGTCTCTACAAGCTGTTGATACACCAACAAAATATGTATTTTCATCTACTGCATAACCACCGTAGCAATATCCACCCCAGCTAAGACCTGACATACTTACATATTTCCAAGTTTTTCCACCATTTGTTGTAACACATCCGTCATAATCTTGTGAACCGAAATATATAATATCTGGATTATAAACATTATAATGAACATTTCCACCACTTAATATTCCTGTAATTCCATTACTATCCCATTTGAATGTTTTTCCACTGTCTGTACTTGAGCTCATATAATCTCCTTGTGCAAATATCCAAACTTTATTTTCATCAGTTGTACTCCACATTGGAATACTTGCCCTATTGTTATATGGCATAAAACTTAACTCATTTGAAAACGCAGAACCTTTCCACGTCTTTCCACCATCTGTACTGTAATATGGATAATTTTTATATGAACCTTCTTTATCTACTATCAACATTTTATTTTGATTAACTGGACTTACTTTTATATTCATTGGAGCATTAGTTGGATATGAGTCTGATTGTATTTTTTCAAAAGTTTTTCCATTTGTAGAAATATATATTCCTTCATTATTATTGTAATATACATTTATATTTTGATTTCCTGTTGAAACTAAATCAAAACCTGAAACATTTTCATTTACAATTTTTTCAAAGCTTTCGCCTTTGTTTGTGCTATAATATATTCCGTCATTTTTTGAAACATATACATCTCCTGTATATGGATTTACTTTTATAGTTCCATCACTCAAATCATTGTTAACAAGGTTCCAAGTATAACCTCCATCTATTGTCTTATATAAACCTTTTTCATTTTCTTTCAATCCATTTTGTTCTGTTTCATATGCAGTTGACCAGTATGCAACCATACATCTATTTTTTTCTTGATTATATGATGATTCATCATATGCTATTGCTTCTCTTATGTCTCTGTGTCCTTTTATTAACATGTTTTTAGTTGCTTTCCATGTCTTTCCACTATCTTCTGATATATATAGTCCATTTGTATCAAATGCTGAACTATTTATTCCAACTGCCAAAATATAAGATGAGTTTTTAGGGTCTATGGCAAATGCTCCTACTCCTCTTGATTGTAGTCCTGCATTTGATTGTTCCCAATTTTGACCACCATCTTCTGAGCGGTATACTCCTCCTACATCTGTTCCATATAATAATAGTTTTCCGTCTTTACTTATTGCCATTCCTATTGGCCATTGACATCCTTCTCCTCCTGTTGTAACTCCTTCTTTTTGTAATAAACTGTCTGAAACCATTGGAATTGATGTCCAAGCGCTTATTCCTGTAACATTATATTTATCATATGGGCATTCTTTCTGCTGTTTTATTAATAATGATAAATCTATTAAGCTTAATTTGCTATCATTGTTCATATCAGCTTGTTCTAATGATATTACATCTTTTGTTTTTATTAGATATTCTTGCATGATTTCTATATCTTCGTCATCTATAACTGAGCTTTTGTTTATATCTCCTACAAATATTTCTGATTCTGCAAATACCATGTTTTGGCTGATTAATATTCCACAAATTATAATCATCATCATTATTTTACTATATTTTTTGTTTTTATAATATAATATCATAGCTAAAATTACTAATGTAATAATTATTATTAATATTGTTTTGTTTTTTCCTGTTTTAGGAAATGTTTTTGGTAAATTCTCTTCTGTTTTATTTCCACTTGTATTATCTGTTGCGTTTTCTACTGTATTACCAATTATATTTTCAGTTATCTCATCAATTGTATTTCCAATAGTATTTTCAGGATTTGATGGTTTATCTGGTTTTGTTGGATTATTCGGTTCTGCTGGATTATCTGGTTCTGTTGGATTATCCGGTTCTGTTGGCTCTGTTGGAGTTTCTATTAAGCTTTCATTTATTTTTATTGAAATCTCTTTTGATAGTTTTTCATTTTTTAATTCTACTTTACCATCAGATGCTATTATTTCATCTATTGTAACTTCTGTTTTTCCAATATTTGCATTATTTTTAGCTTTTAGATTTATCTTTATAATTTCTTTATTTATTTCATCTTGTTTATTAATCACATTAAACTCTTTATTAGATTCATTGTATTTTAAACTTTCCCAACCATCTTTTATCTCAAAACTATTTTCATCTAGTTCTTCCCAAATATTAGTATCATAATTTATTTTTGCTTGAAAAGCATTAATTTGTTCATCACTATCTATTTTCAAAGTGATTGATGTTTTTTCACCTTGTTTTATTTCTATATTTTCTATTTCTATACTACTACCTAATGTTTGACCTATTGCCAGTATTTTATTTCCAAATGCAAAAAAAATCGCACATATTATTATCATTGTTAATAAAAAAAACACTCTTTTTTTCATTTCTAATTTTTCCCCTTCAATTTTTCATTTCAAACTATATTTATGTGTCAAATATCTAAATATTTAATAACTCTCTTATATTTGTTTTCAGTATACCATAGTAGTTCTATTATTTCAAGCTTTATTCTTTATTTCAAAAATCGAGCTAAAACTTTCGTTCTAGCTCGATTTTCTCTTTTTTATGAGATATTACTTATTGAATTTTCTCATTATTTCATGAACTTCTTTTTCTACTCTTTCCAGAATATCTGAAACTTTCATATTCTCAACATTATGTTTTTCTCCACTTAAAGAAACCTCATAATTTTCTTTTGAATAATCAATTTTAACAGTATCTGAATTAAATTTCCAGTTGCCATTTCGAAAAACATCAAATTTTTCTCCATTTTGAAAAGTAGCATATTCTTTAAGTTCACCATTTTCTATTCTGATACAACTGCACATTTGCTCATTCATTCCTACTCCTTCACAATAAGAAATTTTCAATCCATCACAAGTACGCATTTCTTTCTCTGACAATTCAAAAAACTTCAAGACTGTATTGAAAACTTCTTCTATTGCAAATGAATTATCTAGTCCCAAAAGATATTCCTCAATCTGGCTACTATTTCTTAGTACTACAAGATTATCTTTGTCATCTGCCTCTTCTGGTTCACAAACATAAATTTTCAATTTGTGTTCTGAATCAATTTCCAGTATCCTATTACAAAAATACTCGCAGTAAAAGTTTCTTAACATCATACCATCTTTTACTATATTTTTTCTTCTAAGGATTACACTTGGCACTGTTCCATCTTCAATATTGGAATTCGTGACAAATTGTTTTTCTTGGTTTTCATCTTTTAGCAAAATCCCAATCGCGCTTTCTCTCGAAGTGCCAAAAACAAGCACTACTGTGATTTCTTCATTGAATTCTGTAAGTGCTTTAAAAGAACATTTGGATTCATCTAACCCATAAAGTCTAATAGGATTATTAATTCCTACAAGCTCTAAAAATGTCCAAAAATCTTCAAACTTCCAGTTCCCTTTTTGTGTCCATTCTGTAATCAAACAGACAAGTTCAGGCGTATCACATACCTTTGTTTCCTTGCTCCGTGAAAAAATTTCTTTTTCTCTCATAATAATTACCTCCTAATATTTATTAAAAAAGTTTTTATGTACTAGTAGCTTTTTTATTTTGCTACATAGGATATATGCATACATTATATATTGTTTAACACAATTTGTCAATTTTATTAAATATACAAAAACGAGCTAAATTTTACCTTAGCTCGTTTCCTTGTTAGAGTTTTAACCTATCTCTTCATTCTCTGAATCATTTCTTCCACGTGTTCCAGTATCTTGGAACACTCACAATTAATTATGGCTTCTTTACCACTTGTATTTAGTACATAATTATCTGTTGCTTTTTTATAAATCAAATTGATATTATCTACCCAATACTGCCAGTCACCATTTTCTAAAACACGTATCCATTCCTTTTCATTTTCAATAATCTCATAATACATTTGTGAATTATCACGAACTTTGCATATTTCGCTTCTTCTCACGTCCCCTTCATTATAACAAAATGAAATGGAACTACATTTTGAGATATCTTCCTTTGTCAATTCAAACAGATTCATCACGTCTTCATAAACCTGCGTTATTGTTAAGGAATCATCAAGCTCTTCAATGTACTTTTGAACTTTTTCATCATTCACAAAACCTTTATACGTATTTTCTCCTACTATCGATACTTCTAGCATATGCTTTTCATCGACTATTAATACACAGTGACAGATTATTCCATGATTATATAAATAGTTATAGATGAGTCGCTTACCATTCTTTGTACGATGTATTGTTTGCAATTTTGGCAGCGGTAAAACTATTTTTTCTTTGGAATTATCTCCTATGAAGTACCGTCTAGTCTCTCCTTCTTCTCTTACCTCGATAACGGATTCTTTTTTACAGCTTTTAAGTAACATTGTAACTTCTTTCTTATCAGCAGTGAGACATTTGAATGTCTCTTTTTCTGTGTTAAGATCAGTTAATACAATAGGTGCTTTAAGGCCTATGTATTTAACCATGTATACAAAGTCATCACATTTCCAGCCTCCGGATTTAGTCCATTTAGTGACTAATTCTTTGATTTGTGGATCATTAAAAATGATTACATTTTCATCAAAGTCATCCATGTCTTCTTTTTGTGGTGTTACATTAGTGGTTTTCCTCCGTGGGAAAAATTTTTTCAAATTCATAGTATAGTATTCCTCCTGTCTAAAAGTTGCATTGCTTCTTTTATGCTACTTGTACCTTTTATTGCTCCCGGTACTAGGATATGATTCTTATATTATACAACAATTTTACATAATTTGCAATTTTTTTATTATTTTTACTAAATTATACATTATTAGGTAGAGGAATACTCACGGAAAACTGTATATATGTATATTGTTTGATAATTTTTTCGGCTTCAATACACAACATAAGAATTTCTAAAAAAATCAATGGCACCCTTCCACTTTGTGAACTCTTTCCATTAATTTATTTAAGAAATTCTAATATTGTTCCAATCGCATTCAAAAATTCTAAAACAATATACATATATACAGTTTGGCCCGAGTGAGAGAGGCTCTGTTTTTGATTTTAGATTTTCTTTTTGAACGTAATGAACAGAACATACTTATAAATAATCTCTTCCCTTAAAGGTACAGTGAATTTCAAAAGAACGATACCTTAAAACTATTACTATCCTAACGCAACATCTAATATCATCATAATCGTAAAACCTATTGCAACACCAATAGTACCAATATTAGAATGTTCTCCTGCTTGTGACTCCGGAATCAATTCTTCTACAACAACATAAATCATTGCACCCGCTGCAAAAGACAACAAATATGGCAAAATTGGAACAACTGCATTTGTAAGAAGTATTGTAATAATCGCACCAATTGGTTCAACAATTCCTGACAAAGTACCATACAAAAAAGCTCTTGGTTTTGAGACTCCTTCACTTTTTAATGGCATTGAGATAATTGCACCTTCTGGAAAATTTTGAATTGCAATTCCTATTGCTAATGCAAAAGCTCCTGCCATTGTAATTCCCGCATTTTGGGCAATAGCACCTGCAAAAATAACTCCAACTGCCATTCCTTCTGGTATATTGTGCAATGTTACTGCAAATACCATCATTGTAGTCTTTTTCAATTTTGATTTCATTCCTTCTGGCTTTTCACTTTCTAAGTGCATATGTGGAATTACACTGTCTAGTACTAATAGAAATACAATTCCTAGTAAAAATCCTATTGCTGCTGGAATCCATGCAACTTTTCCTTGTGTTTCCGCCATCTCTATTGATGGTATTAGTAACGACCACACTGATGCCGCTATCATTACTCCTGATGCAAATCCTAATAAGATTTTTTCTACTTTTTTATTCATTTCTTTTTTCATTAGAAATACCATTGCAGCTCCAAGCGTTGTGCCTAAAAATGGTATTGCAAGTCCAATAACTAAATCCATATTTTTCCTCCTTGATTTTTCATAAATGCTCTTCAAGATATTCTTTTGAAATTTTTATAGTAGTTGGTCTTCCATGTGGGCACGTATATGGATTATTCAAACTCAATAAACTCTGTATCAAATTCTCAACTTCTGGCTTACTTAAATCCATATTAGCCTTAACAGCAGCCTTACATGCAACTGTTGCAATAAATCTTTCCTCAACATCTTTTATTGAAGTTCTTTCATTTGTCAACATCTCATCTAAAATATCCATAAAAATATTTTGAGTTTTCGCTTTATATTCCAAATCAGGAATTCCATTTATTTTAATTGAATTTTCTCCAAATAATTCTATATCAAACCCTGTATTTATAAACAATTCCATATTGTTTTTTACAAATTCCATTTCTCTATGTGTTAAATTTATAACTTCTGGAATTAACATCATTTGACTATTTTGACTAATTTTTTGTTTATAATTTTCCTTTATTTTTTCATACAAAACTCTTTCATGTGCTGCGTGTTGATCTATCAAAAACAATTCATTTTCTACTTCTATTATTATAAATGTTCTAAATAATATTCCTAGATATTTGTATTTTATTGTTCTTGATTCTTCCCTTTTTCTTAATTCAAATCTCTGATTTTTATCTGTTTCTATATTATTTATATTATATCCAATTTCATTTGGTGCTTTATTTTCATATTCATTTGTTAAAAAATCTAATTCATTTTGAATATATTCTTCATTATGCTCTTCGTTTTCATTATTTCCCAAAAATTCAAATTTAAGCATTGTACTCTTTATTGCATGATACAAAACTTTATAAATTTTATCTTCATCTTTAAACCTAACTTCCATTTTAGTTGGATGGACATTAACATCATAAAAATCTGCCGGCATGTCTAAATTCAAAATATAAAAACCATATTTTCCAATACCAACTCCACCTTTAAAAGCTTGGTCCGCACTATTGATTAATACATTATTTTTTATATTTCTTTTATTCAAAAATAATATCTGCTCTTTTCTATTATCTCTGGAAATTATTGTATTTCCTATAACACCTGTAACTTTGATATTATCACTTTCGTAATTTACTTCTAGCAAGTTTTCTTTTATTTCTTTTCCATACATCAAATATATGATATCAAAAATATTGCCATTTCCGTTAGTAAAAAATACACTTTTTCCATCATTCAATAGTCTAAAAGATATATTAGGGTTTGCAAGTGCTACCTTTTGAACCCAGTCTTTTATATATCTAAATTCAGTAGCATCTTGCTTTAAAAATTTATATCTAACAGGTGTATTAAAAAATAAATTTTCTACCAAAATAGTTGTTCCTACTTGCATTCCACATTCTTCCGCTTCTATTATGTTTCCTGCTTTTGCAACTATTTTTGTTCCTGTAAACTCTTCTTTCGTTTTTGACTGCATTGTTAAAGTTGATATTGCACTAATACTTGCTAATGCCTCTCCTCTAAACCCCATTGTGTATGTTTTTTCCAAATCTTCAATTTTTTGTATTTTGCTTGTAGCATGTCTTTCTAATGAAATTGGCATATCTTCTTGACTAATCCCTTTTCCATTATCAGTAATTTTTATAAATGTTTTCCCACCATTTTTTACTTCAATTACTATCTTATTAGCGCCTGCATCAATTGAATTTTCTACCAACTCTTTTACTACATTTGCAGGTCTTTCTATAACTTCACCTGCTGCTATTTTGTTTATTGTTAAATCATCTAGTAAAACTATGTTCCCCAAATTTATTCATTTCCTTTCAAACTAGAAACCATATCAATACTCTTAACCTTTCTAGAAAGCCCCTTATTAACAACAACAGAAACCACTAAACTGCCAAGTGTTGCATACAAATAAGAAATCAAACTAATATAAGCATTAAAATCATAATTATCACCAAGAGCAGATTTAAAAATATAATCTAACATCAAAAAGCCAAGAGGTAAACCAAAAACAATTCCAACAACCGTCAACCATAAATTTTGCTTAACAAATATATTTTTAATTTGTTTATCCTTAAAACCTAAAACTTTCAATGTTGCAAACTGATATTGTTTTTCTGTAAATGATAATATTCCCAAATTATAAATTATTACAAAACCTAATATAGCTGAAACAACAATCAATAAAACTATCATCATTTGCACTGTTTCTAGCATACTTTCCATACCTTGTTTTAAATTTGCTATACTTTGGATAGTATCTACTCCATCAATTGTTTTTGTATTACTTAAATCATCATCTGTGTATAACACATCTGCTCTATATGTAAATCCTAATGACTCAAAATATTTTCTTGTCATATTTAATTGTTGATTTTGAGGGTCTCTATTCAATCCTGCAATTTTACAAGTGTACCAATTGTCATCTCCAAATATGTGCCAAGTTATTTCGTCTCCAACTTTTAGATCATATTTTTCTGATAATTTTTCTGTGATGTAAATTCCATCATCTTTTAAGTCCATATATTCTTTACTGTGATTTGTATATTTCAATTTGTCTGGTGCATCATTTACTGTTAAAGTATTTGTTTCTTTTTTATCACCATTTTTAATTTCTATTCCAAACGATTCACTTGTTTGATTACCATATTTCTCTATTATACTTGTAAATTGTTCATTTGTATAATTGTTTGAAAGTGAAAGTTTATATTCAAAATTACTTATTTTATCAAATTCCCAACTTAGATATGATTTCATTGTATCCATCATTCCAAATGCACATAGCATAAGCATTGTACATCCTGTGATTCCAACAATTGCCATCAGACTTCTACCTTTATTTCTACCAACATCTCTTAAATTCCATCTTGTAGAAATTGATGCTTTTTTAAATATTCCTTTTGTTGTTAAGTCAAACTTTGTATTTTTAACTTTTGGTATTTCTAGTCTTAAAGCATCAACTGCTGACTCTTTTAGTATACTTCTGCATGATAAGTATGTTACAAGAGTAATCAACACTACTACTGCAATTGCTAATATATACACAACTGGAATTAGTACTGTATTATACACTGGAACTTCAAAATAACTCATTTCCGTATTTAAGAAGAATCCACCTAGTATAAACCTGCCTGCTAAAAGACCTACTAAACTTGCTGCCAAACTTATAATAAATCCATATCCTACATAATGATTTATTATTTTTCTGTTTTTAAACCCTAATGCTTTTAGTGTTCCAATTTGTGTTCTTTGTTTTTTTACAAATCTATTCATTGTTGTTGTTACTGATAATACTGCTATAAATAAGAATAAAAATGTAAACACTCCTGAATATGTTGTTCCCTCTTCTATTTCTGAATTGTACCCTTTATAAGATACACTTGATTCTCTGTCTGTTACCGCTATTGCTGATTTTATATTGTTCTCTAAATCTGCTTTTGTCTCTTGTGTTTTGTCTATATTATCTACATCAACTATAATTTGGTTAAAAATCTGAGGCATCCATTGTGGTAACTCATTTATTGATAAATATATAAATCCATAATTTCTATGTGTTGGAAATATTTCTGTATCATCTTTTACAAAATATACATGGTCTGGCGTGTTTACTAAACCTATTATTTTTTCAGTTATTTTCATATTTTGATATGTAACTGTTATTTCATCTCCAACTTTTAAATCTAAATTTTTAGCTAGATAACTGTCAAACCATACACCTTTTTTTTCTTTACTAAATTCTTCACCATCTACAACATACATTTTTGAAATGTTGTTAGATTCTATAAAATTTGTATCTAATGTTACTCCATCTTTATTTTCAAGTTCTGTTTTTATTGTTAACAATCTTTCTGCATCTTTTACATTTTCAGTATTTTTTACTTTTTCTAAATCTTCATTACTAAAATTCTCTCCTGATAACCATATATCTTGAAAATTATTATTTTCATAGTATTTATCTGCACTTTTTTCCATTCCATCCATATATGCATGTATTCCCGCAAATACAAATACTCCTAAAAATACCATTATAAAAATGTTGAAGAATTGCATCTTATTTTGTCTTATATCTCTTAATCTTTTTTTACTTAATTTTTTCATTTTCAATTCCTTTCTTTTACCATTTAACTTCATCTATATTTTTAGGATTTTCGTTTGTTGTCACACTTTCAATTTTTCCATTTTTAACTCTTATTACTGTATCTGCTATATCTGCAAATAAACTGTTATGTGTTACTATAATTACTGTATTTGCTCCATTGTTTCCATCACATTGTTTCTTTAATAATTTTAAAACTTCAACACCTGTTTTAGAATCTAATGCTCCTGTTGGCTCATCACATAATAATAGTTTTGGATTTTTAGCAATTGCCCTTGCAATTGAAACTCTTTGTTGCTCTCCACCAGATAATTGATTTGGAAATTTATTCATATGTTGTTCTAATCCTACTGCTTTTACAGCTTCTTTACTATCGTTTCCGTTTTTTACTATATCTTTTACTAACTCTACATTTTCTAATACTGTTAGTGTTGGCAATATGTTATAAAATTGAAAAATAAACCCTATGTTTTCTGCTCTATATTCACTTAACTGACTTTCTGTATATTTTGAGATTTCTTCTCCGTCAATTTTGATGCTTCCTTCTGTTGGTGTGTCCATTCCACCTATTAAGTTTAATAGTGTTGATTTTCCTGCCCCTGATGGTCCAAGTATTACTACAAATTCTCCTTTGTTTAATTCCAAGTCTATTCCGTCTAACGCTTTGAACTCATTTTCTCCTACCTTGTAAGTTTTGCTTACTTTTTTTAATTCTACTATTTTTTTCATAACTCCTCCTTAATGTGAAATTGATTTCATATTTCTGGAATTATTATATATTTATATTATACTGTTGTCAATAAAAACATGAAACATTTTTCACATTTATTTGACATTTATTTTTTTTGCTATTATAATAATGGTTGTATATTAGAAAGGATTTGTTTTAAATGAAAATAAATGAAATTAGAGAGCCTATTCAAAAACGTTCTATTGAAAAAAAAGAAAAAATAATAAAGGCAGGTTTTGAATTAATCTGTGAAAAAGGATATTACAATACTAATACAGCTGAAATTGCAAAAGCTGCTAGTGTTTCTACTGGAATTGTATATCAATATTTTAAAGATAAACATGATATTTTAGTTGAAGGTATCAAAAAATATGCTAGTGATATTTTTTATCCTATGTTGACTGTAACATCAAATATTAAAATTAATAAAAATAATCTCGATGTTGTTTTAAGAAATATGATTAATACTTTTATCGAAAATCATAAGCTTTCACAAATTGCTCATGAAGAAATTATGGCTATGACTCATTCTGATAAAGAGATTGCTGAGTTTTTTCAAGAAAATGAAATGGCTATGACTAAAAATATTTCTAAGATTTTATTGGATAATGGTTTTGATGCAAGGAATCTTGATGAAAAAGTTCATATTGCTATTCATTTGATTGATGATTTGTGTCATGAAATTGTTTATCACAAACATAAAGATTTGGATTATGATATTATGATTAATTTGGTTATTGAGAATATATTGAACTTAATTTAAAAAGTTAGCCCTCATAAAGTTTCTTATAAGCTTTATGAGGGTTTGTTTTTTATATTTAAATATATTTCTACTGCTTTTTTATGCTATAATTACTCTGTTCTTAATGCAATTACTGGATCCTTTTTACTTGCAATTTTAGCTGGAATTAAACCTGCAATAATTGTCAAGAACATACTAATAAGAACTAATACAACACCAGCCTTAAATGGTACAGCAGTTACTACTTTAACACCCGTTACAGCAAAAATCATACTATTTATTGGAAGTGTTAATAATACTGTAATGCCTATTCCTATAAGACCTGATATTAAACCAATAATCAAAGTTTCTGCATTAAATACTCTTGAAATATCCTTTTTTGATGCACCAATCGCTCTTAAAATACCAATTTCTTTTGTTCTTTCCAATACAGAAATATATGTTATAATACCAATCATTATTGAAGATACAACCAAAGATATTGCTACAAATGCAATTAATACATAACTTATTGTATTAATAATTTGGCTTACAGACTTCATCATTGTTCCAACTATATCTGTGTAGCTTATTGTATTTTCTTCTTTCCCATCATCTCTTTGTTTTTGATTATACTCATCAATTGCTTTTGATATTTTATCTTTTGCCTCAAAATCTTTTGGATAAATGCTTATTGATGTTGGAATATCAATATCAACAGCTCCTAATTTTTGTAGATTTTTTTCGTAGCTTGCATCTTTATTTGCTGAATATGTTTCCATCATTTGAGCAATTTCTTCGCTACTTAATTTGCTCATTGCTAATCTTTGTTCTGTTGTCAAATTTTCCATTGATGTTGTATTATCATCTGTTGGGAAATCTAATCCTGAAAATACATTTACATCTTTATTTTCTTTTTGTTCTTTAACTATTTGTGCATCATTTGACTTTTGTATAATATATTCTTTTAATTGTTTTGTATATCCTATACCACTTGTAACAGAAGTACTTACAGCACTTTGTTCATTTTGTTTTATAATTCCTACTATTTTTACAGTTTCTGCATTATTAATTTTATCTTTTAAATAGTTTTCATCATCTTCTTTATTTATCCATAATCCATTTTGTTTTTGATAATAATCTGAATTCAATAATAATTTAAATTCTAAATTTAGTAACTCATCATATGAGTATGATGTAGATTCTTGATTTTCATCAAGTTTTTCTCCATTTTCTACTGCTTTCCATTTATCTTTTAGCTCACTTTGATTTTTTAGTCCTAATGAGTATAATGTGTAATCATCTATTCTTCCATCTTCTTTTAAAACTAAAACTACCTCATTATATTGTTTTGGCCAATTTCCTTTTACTAAATCATATTGTGATTCTAATAATTGTTGATTGTCCCTCATTTCAAAACATATATCAGTATTTGTCATCATTGAACTCCCGAATACTGATGACATTGCAGAATTATTTTGTGCTTCTATCATATCCCCCATTCCAAATGCATTCATTACTGTACTTGGATTTACTCTTACAATACCTTTGTCAGTATCTGCTCTATATAAATTGATATTTAAATCATATCCATATTTTATACTATTACTGTTTTTTGTAATTTCATTATTCCCCTCATCTAGGTATTTCTTTAATTCTTTTAGGTTATTGTTTTGTTTTTTATTAGAAAGTGTTGTTATCATATCATTCATTATATCTGCTGAATAAGCTCTTTCTTCTTCTCTATTTTCTGTATTAGATTCTGTATCATCTCCCATCATAGATTGCATTAAACTTGACATATCCACTGTTGACTCTTCTATTGTAATTGGGTATGATGAAAGTGTATCTTCCTCTACTTTATCTATATAATTCTGTACACCTGTTGAAATTGCTAAAATTAATGCGATTCCTATTATTCCAATACTTCCAGCAAATGATGTTAATATTGTTCTTCCCTTTTTAGTCATTAAATTGTTTAAACTTAAACGTAGTGCTGTAAGAAATTTCATTGATGTTCTTCTCTTTTTAGTATCTTGCTGTTTTTCTTCTTTTTGATGTTCTATTGGGTCTGAATCATCTGTTATTTTTCCATCAAGTATTTTTATGATTCTACTTGAATATTTTTCTGCAAGTTCCGGATTATGTGTAACCATTATTATTAATTTATCTTTTGATATTTTCTTTAATATTTCCATTACTTGCACACTTGTTTTTGTATCCAATGCACCTGTTGGTTCATCTGCTAATATTATATCTGGATTATTTACTAATGCTCTTGCTATTGCAACTCTTTGCATTTGCCCACCTGATAATTGGTTTGGCTTTTTGTGTATTTGTTCTTTTAGTCCAACTTCTTCTAGTGCTTTTATCGCTCTTTGTTTTCTCTCTTTTCTGGATACTCCTGATATTGTTAATGCAAGTTCAACATTTGATAATACTGTTTGATGTCCTATTAGATTATAACTTTGAAATACAAATCCTACTGAATAATTTCTATAAGCATCCCAATCTCTGTCCTTAAAGTCTTTTGTTGATTTTCCATTTATTATTAAATCTCCTGAAGTGTATCTGTCTAATCCTCCTATAATATTTAATAGTGTTGTTTTCCCACATCCACTTTGTCCTAAGATTGAGACAAATTCTGATTCTCTAAATTCTATATTTATTCCTTTTAGAGCTTCTACTTTTTCATCTCCACTTACATATGTCTTTTTTATATTTTTTAATTTTAACATGCATTTCTCCTTTCCTTAATTTATATTATCCCCTATGAATTTAATAACTCCATCATCACTGTTTTTACTATTATTTTTTATTTTCTCTTCTTCTGTTAATTCTACTAAATATTTATTAAATTCAGGTACAATACTAATTGAATCCAAAGGATATCCAGGATTTCTTTTTTCACATGGTTTATCTACAAAATAAAAGTTACTTTTACTCCAAGTATATTCTTTTACTTCTTTACCATTATAAATTACCATACCATATACCCATTTTGCTGTTAATTTTTCTCCATGTTTTTTTACTAAATTTGTATAGTATTCTATCATTTCTTCATCTGTTAATTCTTTTCCATTTATTCTTCTTACATGTGTTCCTGGTTGTTCTTCTTCTGATAGTTCTTCTACAAATAGACAATTATCCATTCCTATTGTTGGCATATGTGCTACTTCATAATATGTTTTTGCTTTTATGTATGCATTTTCTATTGCATTTTTTCCTGTTTCTTCTACTTTTATATTAATGTCTAAGTCTTTTAGCGTTAATAGTTCAATTCCTCTTTCTTCAAGTGCTTTTTTGTATTTTTTCACTTTTGCTGGGTTTGTTGTTGCAAATAATACTTTCATTTCTTTCCTTTCCATAATTTTAGTTTTTATTAAATTCTTTTATATTTATATCATATATTTAATTTTTTTCATAGTACTTTTTTATAAATTAAGGAGCTATGTTATACATAGCTCCTTTTATGATAGTTATCCGGCAGGTGTACCAAGTCCTGCATCTCTTTTGACCACTAGGGTGTGTGGATGGCACTATTGTCCACTTCAAATAACTCTCTATATTGTACTTATATTATATAACTTTTATTCATTTTTGTCTAGTTTTTCTTTTTATTATTCCAAATAATTTTTCCTCGATTTTTTAAAGTTTGTTTCCATGTTCTATTATTTAATTTCATCATAGTAATAATTGAGTTTTTACTATGTTCTTTATCTTGTCCCAATGCTAATTTGATTACAACTCTCCCGTTTTTTTCTATATCTGGCATTTGTTTTAAATATATCATTGTATCTTCATGTCTATTATCTTCTATAATATAATCAGGATCATCTATTATACTTTTTATATGTGGTCTTAATTCTTTATATTCATTTCCATGAAATAGGAGTATATGCTCATATAATCTTTCATCTGTTAAAATTACATCTTTGGTAATCAAGCTTTTTTTATATTTCTCTAATTTATTTATATCTAATTTCGTTATATATTGCAAACTGTTTCATTCCTCTTTTTTCATAATTTTTTTAAGTTTTAAAAATATCTATAATATATAAGCATATATCTAACATTACATTTCTATAATTTTCTCCCACTTCAAACCTTCTTTTCCAAAATGTCCATAATTAGTCGTTTCAACAAAAATAGGTTCTCTAAGTTTCAAATACTCTATAATTCCATCAGGAGTTAAATCAAATTTTTCTCTTACTAAATTTGCTAATTCATCATCTGATTTTATACCTGTTCCAAAAGTATTTACATATATAGAAAGAGGCTCTTTCATACCAATAGCATATGAAATCTGTATTTCACATTTTTCAGCATATCCATTTGCAACTATATTTTTAGCAATATGTCTTAACATATATGCAGCACTTCTATCTACCTTTGTCGCATCCTTTCCAGAAAATGCTCCACCTCCATGACGTGCATATCCTCCATAAGTATCTACTATTATTTTTCTACCTGTTAGTCCTGTATCTCCAAGAGGCCCTCCTATTATAAATCTTCCTGTTGGATTTATATATATTTTTGTATTTTTATCTATCATCTCTTCTGGTATAACTAGTTTTATTACTTTTTCAGTAATATCTTTTCTTAATTGTTCTATTGTTACTTCTGGTAAGTGTTGTGTTGAAATTAATATCGTTTCTATTCTTTTTGGTTTATTATCTTCGTATTCTACTGTTACCTGAGTTTTTCCATCTGGACGTAAATATGGTATTTCTTTTTGTTTTCGTACCTCTGTTAGTTTTCTTGCCAATTTATGTGCCATTGATATTGCATATGGCATATATTCTTCTGTCTCATTTGATGCATATCCAAACATTATTCCTTGGTCTCCTGCTCCTCCAACATCTACTCCTAGTGCTATATCTGGGCTCTGTTTTGTAATATCTATATTTATTTTACAAGTTCTATAATCAATATCTGTACTTTCATTATCATATCCTATATTTTTTATTGTTTGTCTTACTATATTTTCTATATTAACTTGTCCTTTTGATGTTACTTGTCCTGCTATTGTTACAGTGTTTCCAGTTACAAATGTTTCTACTGCCACTCTTGAATATTTATCTTGTTTTAAATATTCATCTAATATACTATCAGATATTAAATCCGCTACTTTGTCTGGATGTCCCTCTGTTACACTTTCTGATGTAAAATAATATTTGTTCATTTTTGTTTTTCCTCCTATAATATATTAATTTAACATTTAAACTTCTTCAAAAAAACTAATAATAAAAAGTACTAGTTTTTTTGAATTTTTATATCTATATTATAGGCAATATTCCCAAAAATTACTATATATTGGAAACAATTTTTTCAAATTTTTTGTAATTAGGTTCATATTTTTCTAACATTTTTATAAAGCTTTTGCAATGGCTTTTATATTTTAAATGACAATATTCATGCAAAACTATATAATCAATTACTTCTCTATCATATTTGACTATTTCTGGATTTATTGTTATTTTGTTTTCCTCACATCTTCCAAACTCATCACTCATTTTTCTAATTTCATAATCTTCTGGTGCAAATCCTAATAATATTCTTGTTTTTTCCATAGCTCTTTCTATTTCTACTCTCGCTATTTGCTCATACATTTTATCTATTGCTATGTCTAATATTCTTTCATTATTTGCTTTTTTATATTTGTTTGGTAATGATATTTTTATAATTTTATCTTCTACATCTAGTTCAGCAACTTTTATATTTTTGTATATAATCTTAACTTTATAATCTGTTCCTAACACAGGCACAGGATGTCTTTCTGCTGCTTCTTCTATTGTTATTTTTAAATTGATTTTCTTTGTCATTATTTTCATTTTATATCACTCCTTACAAATTTATGTTTTGCAAATTCTTGTTCGTTTTTGTTGTTCTTATTTTATATTCTTTTTTTCATTTTGTCAATACTTTTTTATAAAAAAATTAAAAAATTTGTTCGGTATATGTTACAGTTCAGTAAGAATCTTTCTATG
>FR901881.1:15025-53195 GCA_000438255.1 Clostridium sp. CAG:389 | reverse complement strand
TTTTTTAAAATATGGCCGTAGATTGGTGCCAGAAAAATAATATTGAATATGAAGTATAAGATGTTTTAACTATAAAAATATTACTATCAACATAAAAAATAATAGGATTATTTAAAAGGGAGCTATTTTGAAACTATACAGATAGGGGGTAAACATAATAGAAAAAACAAAAATGAGTTTATTCCTCATGACCCGAAACAAGCAAATAGAAATTAAATTATAGAATATAGATAGGAGTAAGACTACAAGAAAATAAGTAGTCTTATTTTTATACTTTACCCCAGCAAAATACCCCTATCACGATGAAAAACAATAGAAATAAATGTAAACTATGGAATAATTAAGGAATTTGTGATATAGTAATAGCAATAAGGAAAGAGGAGAGCTTATGTAATATATAGATATATTTGATGAAAATAATAATCCAACAGGACAAATAAAAGAAAAGGGAAAAGCACATGAAGAAGGCGATTTTCATAGAACAGCACATGTTTGGATTATAAATGACAAAAATGAATTATTATTACAATAAAGAAGTGCGAATAAGAAATCATATCCTAATTGCTGGGATATATCTGAAGCAGGACATATAAAAGCAGGAGAAAGTGTAATTGAGGGAGCAATAAGGGAACTAAAAGAAGAATTAGGAGTTGAAGCAGAAGAAAAAGATTTACAATATATTGCAACGATTAAAAGCACAAAAAATCCTAAAAATATGGAATTTGCTTATGTGTATTTATTAAGATGTAATAAAAAAATAGAAGAATACACTTTTGAAGATGATGAAGTATCAGAGGTTAAGTATGTTTTATATAAGGATCTAGAAAAAATTGTGGAAGAAAAAGCAGAGGGACTTTTAATACATAAAGAAGAATTTGAAAAATTGTTCCAATATATTAGAAGTTTGTAATGTTTAAAATTATTATTTAAAAAATAATAATCTTAAGGAGGAGTTAAATGGAAAAATTAATTACAAAAATAACAGATAATGACTTTGGACTTAAATTTTGTGATATGGAAAAGCCACAATTAAGAAAAGGTGCAAGAGGAATAGTAATTCGAGAAGATGGAAAAATTGCAATTTTTAATAAAGCAAATAAACATGAATATAAATTGCCAGGAGGTGGCATTGAAGAAAATGAAAATCCAGAAGATGCTTTTTATCGTGAAGTTGCAGAAGAAACGGGATGCAAAGTTGAGATAATAAAATATTTAGGTGTTACTGAAGAATACAAATATAAAAACAATTTTAAACAAATCTCATATATTTTTGTATCAAAGGTTATTGAAGATACTCAAAAATTAAATTTGACGCAAAAAGAAAAAGATGAAGGAGCAAAATTATTATGGGTTGAGCCTATTGAGGCATTAGAATTAATACAAAATTGCATAAATGATTTAAAAGACGCACAATATGAAGATGTTTATGCAACAAAATTTGTTGTTTTAAGAGATAGAAGAATACTTGAGTATTATTTAGATATTTAAAAGAAATATAATTGGAGGAAAGCAAAATTATGAAAGTAATAGTAGGTGGAATTATAGAAAAAGAAGGAAAATATTTGTTAGTACAAGAAGCGAAGAAAAAATGTTATGAAAAATGGAATTTTCCAGCAGGACATTTAGATTTTAACGAGAGTTTAGAGCAAGGAGCAATTAGAGAAATAAAAGAAGAAACAGGTTGTGATGTTAAACTAGACGGAGTTTGCTATGTTGCTAATAGAATTTTAGAAGACGATTTATTTGTAATGATTGTTTTTAATGCTAAACTTATTAATGAAAATATTGAGTTTGATAAAGAAGAAATTTTAGATGTTAAATGGTTTGATTATGATGAAATAGTTAATAAAATGGAAAGTATGTTAAGAGGAAATTATGTTAGAACAGCAGTAATTAACCAAAATAATAATTTAGTTGCACCTATTGATATTGTTGATATTTTAAAAGATTAAGAAAAAGGTGAAAAAAATATGGAAAAGTTAATAGTTTTAGGAACTGGTAGTGGACTAACAATAAATTGTTATAGTTTAAGTGCGTTACTTGAAAATACAAACGGTAATTACTTATTGATTGATACTGGAAGTGGTAATCAAATATTAAATCATTTAAAAGCCAAAAATATTAATATAAATAAAATACATGATATTTTTATATCTCATAAACACATAGATCATTTATGGGGAATAATACCACTTTTAAGATATATCATGCAACAACATAGAAAAAGTAATTATGATGGTATATTAAATATATATTGTGCTGAAGAAATAAAACAGATAATTGATATGTTTATTAGTGCAACATTTCATAAAGCACACGAAGATTTATATAAAGAAATTGTGAAATATCATTTTTGTAATAATGGTAAAAAATTTAATATTATAGGTTATGAAGTAGAAGCAATTGATACAGAATCTATCGAATGTATTCAGTATGGATTTAAGATAATCCTAAATTCTGGAAAAACGTTAGCTTTTTTAGGAGACGTTCCTTGTAGTAAAAATGTGTATTCAAAAATAGAAAATTCAGATTGGGTACTACATGAAGCAATGTGTTTAGAAAAAGACAAATATAAGGTAAAACCACATGAAAAGAATCATTCTACAGTAAAAGATGTTTCTATTGCAATGAATACTTTAAATATAAAGAACTTATTATTATGGCATTGCATCGATAATAATATAGAAACAAGAAAAGAATTATTTACTAAAGAAGCAAAAGAATATTTTAATGGCAATGTATATGTTCCAAATGATTTGGATGAAATTGAATTATAAAAGGAAATAAGAAGAAAGAATGTTCTGATTTAAAAGTATAAAATGATAGAAAGGTAATAAAAATATGATAGATAAAGTTGGTGGAGTAATTTTAAAAGATAAAAAAATCCTTGTTCAAAGAAAAAAGAATAATAGGGAAGAATGTATAATTCCAGGAGGAAAACGTGAAGGAAATGAAACAGATTTTGAAACATTAAAAAGAGAACTAGATGAAGAGTTAAATGTAGAATTAGTAAATGCTGAATTTCTAGGTGGATATGATGATATTGCTTGTTTTTCAGATGAGCCTATTCATGTCCAAACATATTTAGCTGAAATAAAAGGAAAAATAAAATGCAAAAATGAAATTAAAGAAGCAATATGGATTGATAAAGATTATAAGAAAAATGGAATAAAAGTAGGTAGTATTTTAGGAGAACATGTTATACCAAATTTAGTAGAAAGAGATCTAATGTAATGATACTTGTAAGTGCTTGTTTAGTAGGAATAAATTGCAAATATAGTGGAGGCAATAATTTTAATCAAAAGATTTTTGATTTAGTAAAGGAAGGAAAAGCTATACCAATTTGTCCAGAACAACTAGGAGGATTAAAGACACCAAGAAAACCTGTGGAACTTAAAGTTATTGATGGAAAAAGATATGCAATTGATAATGAAGGAAATGATGTTACAGAAAATTTTGAAAGAGGAGCAATAGAAGTATTAAAATTAGCTAAAAGCTTAAATATCAATAAAGCGATACTTCAGCCAAGAAGCCCGTCTTGTGGAGTTAATAAAATTTATAGTGGAAATTTTGATAATAAATTAATAGATGGAAATGGTATATTGGCAGACCTTTTAATAGAAAATGGAATTGAAGTTTTTACTCCAGATGAAATTTAATATTATAGTATTTTACACAAAATAGCCTAGATTGGATTAAATAGAATTAGAAAAATTATAGAATATGCAAAAGAATTGAATATAAAAGTTGCATTTGAAAATACAAAAATTAAAGGTTATTTAGAATATGTATTAGAAAATATAAAAGATGAAAATGTAGGTATTTGCTTTGATGCAGGGCACTATCATGTTCATTTTGATGATGAATTTAATTTCGATTTCTTCAAAGACAGAATTTTTGCGATACATTTACATGATAATGATAAATCAGATGATTTACACCTATTACCATTTGATGGAACAATAAATTGGGAATATGTAATAAACAAGTTAAAAGAGTGTAATTATAATGGACCTATAACAATGGAATTATGTTATAGATATGATTATTTAAATATGTCATTAGATAGTTTTTATAAAAAGGGTTATGAAGTAGGAAAAAAGCTACAAGAAATATTTGAGAACTAAGAAGTTAGCGAGATAATGAAACAAAAAAATGTAAAAGACTTTTATAAAATGAGGAGATAAAATTTATGAAAGAAGAATTAAGTATCAAAAAATTACAAGAATGTATAAAAAATATAGACCATAAAAACAATTCAAGCGATAAGTACATGTTAAAATTAATGGAAGAAGTGGGAGAACTTGCAGAAGTTGTAAGAAAAAACAAAAGAATGGAAAAAGGCGAAACGATAAAGGGAACAATAGAAGAAGAACTTTCAGATGTATTATATTATATAGTTTGTATAGCTAATATAAATGATATAGATTTACAAGAATGTTTATATTTGAAAGAAAAAATTAATTGTGAAAAATATAAAAGAAAAAATATGTTTGATAAGTAGAATAGGAGCAAAATGGAACAAAAAATAAAATTTGAACAACTAAAAGAAAAAATAAAAGAATGTAATTACTGCAAAGAAAAATTTGGTTTTGAGCCACATCCAATTTTCTGGGGAAAGCAAAATTCAAAAATAGTTCAAATAAGTCAAGCACCATCTAAGAATGTTCATCAAAACTTAAAACCATTTACAGATATGAGTGGGAAAACTTTAAAATATGAATGGTATCAAATAACAGATGATGATTTTTATAATACAGATAATTTTTTTATTGGAGCATTAGCACATTGTTATCCAGGAAAAGACAAAAATGGAAATGATAAACAACCACCTAAATGTTGTTGGACTAAATGGATTGAAAAAGAATTGCAAATATTAGATAATGAAATATATATTATTATTGGGGCAAAGGCAGCAAAAGTATTTTTTCCAAATGAAATATATGAAGAACTTATTTTTAAAGACAATGTATGGAATGGTAAAAAAACGATTGTATTGCCACATCCATCACCATTAAATAAGAAATGGCTAAAAGAACATCCACAGTTTTTACAAGAAAGAATTCATGAAATAAGGAATACAATAAGGAAGATAATAAAAAAATAGTAAAGGAGAAGCTATGAATAAACCAACGAGAAAAGCAGTAAGATGTTATTTAATAAAAGATAGTGAAGTGGTAGTCACCAAATATAAAAAAGGAAACAAAAAAGAAGGATACTATGACATACCAGGAGGAAAAATTGAAGAAGGAGAAACACCTAAGCAAACTGCAATTAGGGAGATGAAAGAAGAAACAGGAATAGACATAAAAAAATTAAAACATAAAGGAAAAATGACAGTAGAATATCCAGATAGACAATTTATATTTGAAGCATTTATTACAGAGGAATATGTTGGGGAGCCACAAGAATTTGAAGAAAATACATCAGAATGGATAAATATACAAAAATTATTGCAAAAAGAAAAAATATTATCTAATATAATGATTTTAGATAAATTTTTTATAAAAGGATTACTAGATGATAATTATAGTTTTAATATGTATATTAAAGTAGATGAACAAGAAAATATTTTAAATGTAAAATATAATATAGACAAAAATAATTATTAGAATTATTGCAGAGGTAATAAAATGATAGATTATAATAAAGCACAAGAAATATTTGAAAAGTATTTAGAAGCTTATGATTTACAAGACGGAAGTATTCAACTAAAAATAAGACATACATATGAAGTAGTAAAGAAAAGTGAATATATAGCGAAAGAATTAGAGCTAGACAAAGAAAACATAGAACTAGCAAAAGTAATAGCATTACTACACGATATAGGAAGATTTGAACAAATAAAATTATTTCACAAGTTTGATAATGCAAAATTAGACCATGCTCAATATGGAGTAGAAGTACTATTTAAAAATAACCTAATAAGAGAATTTGTTGAAGACAATCAATACGACCAAATTATAAAAAAATCAATAGAAAATCATAATAAATACAAAATTGACGAAGGAATGCAAGAAATAGAAAAATTGCATTGTAAAATTATTAGAGATTCTGATAAAATAGACAATTTTAGAGTTAAAGAAAAAGACAGTCTAAAAGACATATTTCCTAAAATATATAATGAAGAAACTGCAAATTATGAAAAAATAAGTCAGAATGTATATGAAACTTTTTTAAAGCATCAATGTATTAAATTAGAAGACAGAAAAACTTTAATAGACTATTGGGTATGCGTTATTGCATTTATATTTGACTTGAACTTTGATATTTCCTTACAATATGTAAAAGATAAGAATTATATAAACAAATTAATTGATAGAATAGAATATAAAGATAAAGAAACAAAAGAAAAAATGGAACAAATAAGAAAATGTGGTAATGAATATTTGATTTTAAGAAGTAAAAAATAATTAAAATATATAAAAATTAAATAAAAAATGAAAGAAGTAAAAAAATGAATAAAGAAACAAAAAAGATAAATAGAAGTATAAAAATATATCCGTTATTTGCATCATTTACAGGAGATTTAATATTCTTCGTACCAATAGACACACTATTTTTAACACTAGTAAAAGGATTGAATGCAAGTCAAATAACAGCAATGACAATGATAGCACTAATAACATGTATAGTATTTCAAAAAGTAATATTGACCATTGTAAAAAAGATAGGAAATGTAAATTCATTACGACTAGGAGCAATGATGCTACTAATAGCATCAGTATTATTAACATTTGGAAAATCATTTATAGCAATGTTGCTTTATAAAAGCATACATGAATTAGCAGTGATGTTCTTAAATATGGATGAAATAATTTTAAAGAACAATTTAAAAAAAGTAAATAGAAAAGAAGACTATTTTAAAATAAGAAATAAATCAAAAATTATATATTCAGTTATAACACTATTTACAGCATTAGTAGCGGGAAAAATGTTCAATATAGACCACTACTTACCAATGTATCTTTCAATAATAATATATGTATTAGTGTTAGGAACAGCATTTTTATATTATGAGACCAAAACAGAAGATGAAAAAGAAGTAAAAAAAGAACATACAAAAATAAAAACAACAACTTTAATATTTTATATAATGCTTTCAAATGCAGTATTTTACTCAATAATAAAAATGGGGCAAAATAATAGTAAATTATTTATGCAATATGATTTTCAAAATTTTCTATCAATTGAAAAAGTAACATATTACATAACAACAATAGTATTCATATCAAGAATATCAAGATTAGCAGGAAATGTAATATTTGGAAAAATATATTTAAAAATAAAAGATAAAATGAGCATTATTTTAACAATATGTCTAGCTTTAGCATTTTTATTATTAATAACGGGACATTTTATAAATTCAAATTTTATGTTAAAAGTAATAACAATGTCTTTAGGATTTTTCTTAATATTAGCAATAAGAGATTCGTTCCAGACATACATAGAAGATATTGCCTTGACTATATCAAATAAAGAAGAACAACAAGATATTATAATAAAAATTGAAGTTTATAGAAGATTGGGAACATTAATATTAAGTGCTATTTTTACATTAATTTTAATGAAATATGAATTAATTGTGATAGAACTTATTCTATTAGTACTAAGTATTATAGAGATATTTATTAATAAACGACTATGCAATCAATTAGCAAATTACAATAACAAATAATTGTATAGAAATCAGGAAAGTTATAAATACTTTCCTAATTTTTTTGTCAAAAAATACCTGTTGAATATATAACATACAACATAGTATAATCAACATAAGAGGTGGGTATATGCGAACAATAAAAAAACACGGAAAAGCCATATTAAACAAAGAATTAAAGAAAAGCTATAACTTTTTCATAAAAGAAGCAAACACAAACAAAAAGAGCAAAGGATATGGACTAATAAAAGACAAAACACAACTAGCAAACAGCATTGCAAGCATAGCATCAGTAGGATATGGACTAGCAGCACTAATTATAGGAGTAAAACACAAATGGATAAAATATGAAAAAGCCTATGCAAGAGCAAATAGAACGTTAGAAACCTTCATAAAAAATGTAGAAGGAAAAAACGGATTTTATTATCACTTTATAAATATGGAAACAGGAAAAAGAGAATGGAATTGCGAAATATCAATAATAGACACAGCAATATTTATATGTGGAGCAATAACAGCAGGAGAATACTTTGGAAAAGAAGTAAAAAATAAAGCTGATATTTTATACAAAAAAATTGACTGGGAATGGTATAGAAATAAAGCGAACAATTTATTTTATATGGGATACAAACCAGAAATCGGATTTTGGGGACAATGGGATGGATATGCAGAGCAACTAATGATGTATATATTAGGAGTTAGCTCACCAACACATCCAGTAGACAAAGGTATGTATTACGAATTTGATAGAAAAACAAAAGATTATAAAGATATAAAAGATATAATATACACATATTGTGGAACATTATTTACATATCAATATTCTCATGCATGGATTGACTTTAAAAATTTAAAAGATAAAAATGGAGTAGATTGGTTTGAAAATTCAATAAAAGCAACAAAGGCAAACAGAGAATATTGCATAGATAATAGAAACAAATTTAAAACCTATGGAGAAAATTCATGGGGATTAACAGCCTGTCTTTCTCCAAAAGGATATATTTCACCAGGTGCAGAACCATGTGATGTGCAACTTGATATTGAAAATGATGGTACTATATCTCCATTTGGTGCAATTGGTTCAATAGTGTTTACTCCAAAAGAGAGCATACAGGCTATGGAATATTATTATAATACTTTTAAAAAATTATGGGGAAAATATGGTTTTAAAGATGGATTCAATTTAGAGGGAGAAAATAGCTGGTTTGCCAATGAATATATAGGAATTGACAAAGGTATAGAAATGGTTATGATAGAAAATTATTTAAATGGAACTATATGGAAATACTTTATGAAGAATAAGTATGTTATTAAAGGCTTAGAAATATTAGAGTTTACAGATACAAAAGATAATAAATTAAAACTAAATAAAGTATAAGAAAAAGCAAATCCACCTATAACATTATAATACAATGTTATAGGTGTACTTGTTTTAATGATGAAAAATTTCATTTTGTATTTCTGCTATAAATTCATCAGCAATGTCAGAAACAGTAGACCATGAACTAAACTGCATAGATAATGGCTTTGCCATGCCATACAATTCAGATATTGTATTGAGAGCTTCTTTTTTGTCATAAGAAAAGTCCATCAACATTCTAAAAAAGTGTTTAACTATTTCATTAGAATGATCAACAGCTTTAAACTGTTTTTCAACTTCTTCTTTAAAGCCAGCTGACGAATAAGGCGTAACAGTATTCACAAAATTCCTTAAATTATCTAAAATATTAGACAATCTGCTAAATATGTTATCCTGTTTATCCTCATTGGGATGCTGCATTGCTTCTAACATCCGTTTTTTGTAATTTTCAAAAAGCTTATCATTCATGCTCATAAACCTCCAAAAATAATTATTTTTTATAGTGATTATTACAAAAACATAATTAAATTATAACATAGAATTATTTAAGATGCAAAAAAAAAAGAAATTTTGTAGATGATTAAATAAAAACGTGTTATAATATGGATAATAAATCAATACAAGGAGGAAAATCGATATGTATATTGATGAAAGAATCAACGGATTTCAATTTGTGTTTGAATACGAAGGAGATGAGATACGGAGTGTAAAAATCGACTATTTGTCAGATGGAACTAAAATCGCAACAGAAGATATCAGTTCTGTTAAACAGGTAGAAGAGATAC
The DNA here is from genome assembly GCA_000438255.1 of Clostridium sp. CAG:389. Classification (GTDB taxonomy): domain Bacteria; phylum Bacillota; class Clostridia; order TANB77; family CAG-508; genus CAG-269. The sequence goes on along the minus strand of FR901881.1, from coordinate 43,393 downwards.
GGGAACAGTTGACAGAAAAAATTATAATAAACCTGAAAGGTTTAGATGCATTAAAAGAAAGAAAAGAAGATTCAGAAGGAATTTTTATTCTTAAAGTTGCAAACATGTTCAGGATTGATATATTGCAAGAACAGGATGATATGCTGGATATTGAAGTTACATTCATAACAAGCGGAAAAGTAATGACAAGTTCAGTTATTCCAAAAGTAAAAAAATCAAAACTTGAAAAATTAAAAAATATTTTAAGAGACAACACAAAGTATAATTTAACATGTACACAACAATGTCTGGCAATTTCTTATCTAGATATGCTGGCACTTTTGAAAATTAACAAACAATAAGCAAAATTGAAATCCTATCTAAGACCTAGCCGTTTTTTTGGCTAGGTCTTTTCCCATTATATACACAACACAAAAATATTATAAATATTTAATAAATATTAGTCATAAAATTCAAGCCTCCTGCATATAATATAATGCCAAAATCAAGAAAAGGAGGTAAAAAAGAGAATGGTAAGACATATGTTGATATCACTTCCTTTGATAAAAGTGCAAGTATCGAAGTGGAATACACTGCAAATTAAAAAAAGTCCAGCTTGGAAGAAGTTTAATAAGGACAAAATTGTTCTTACTAAACTTCTTCCAAAATTTTATTATAATAATATTTCAATAATTAATTTATATTTTGATTATTACTTGACAATTACAAACAAATGTTTTATAATGTGAGGAGAATTTACATAGATTGGAAGTGATATTTATGAAGAAAGAGATTATCAAAACACAAATGAAAGTAAAAGAAAATCTAGTAAGTGTTATGAGAGTTGGAGGGATAGATTATATTTCACTAACAGATTTAGCACGATATAAAAACCATTTAACTCCCGGAGATGTAATTATAAAATGGATGAGCAATAAAAGTTCTTTTGATTTTTACTGCTTATGGGAAGAACTTTCGAACCCTAATTTTAAACTAGCGAAATCCCGCGAGTTTAAAAATGATTCTGCTACACAATCATTCACAATGAGTCCATCTAGATGGATTAAAGAAACAAATGCAATTGGTTTTGTTTCTAAAAGAGGAAAATATGATGGTGGAACTTTTGCACATCCAGATATTGCGCTAGAATTTGCTTCTTGGATAGATTCCGCATTTAAACTATACTTAATAAAAGAATTTGAAAGATTAAAACAAAATGAAAGTTATCAAAGTAAAATTGATTGGTCAGTTAGACGAGAACTTGCAAAAACAAATTATAAAATACATACTGATAGTATAAAACAAAATATAATTCCTACATTAACCGAAAAGCAAAAACTTAATGAAATTGCTAAAAAGCAATATAGTATCTTACAAGATAGCGAAGGAATTAGAAATATAGAAGCTTTAGAAGAAAACAATTTCAAAGTATTACAATAATATTATTTATACAAAAACTGGTCTAATAAAATACCTTGACCAGTTTTATATTTTTTAATAATAAATTTATGGTATCTTTATAATTTAACTATTCTTTTCCTAATTAAACAAATTTTTTTCATACAAATCTTCAATATAAACATCTTTCTCCTCAAAATTATCAACAAAACCAACCTTTGCGACATCATGACTTTCATCAATTCCCTGAATCCAAACAGGACGCTCATCATAAAAAACATCGCACTTTTCATTGTTATTTAAAATAGAATTAACTCTTTGTAAATCCATAATATCAACTCCTTTACATATTAAAATTATATCCACAAAAAATAAAAATATAACAGAAAAGAACAGATAGACATAAAAAGTTGCAATAAAATGTAAAATGTGGTATAATAGGAAATAGGTGATGTAAATGGAAAATAATGAAGAAATTGATATTAAAAGAATAATAGAAATAATCTTCTCAAAAAAATTAATAATAACACTTATAATTTTATTAAGTGTCACATTAGGTTATGTTTACTCATACTATTATAAAAAACCAGAATACAAATCATCTGTAACAATACTATTAGTTGCAGATGAAAACAAAACAGACAAAAGCTTAACACAAACAGATGTAAACCTAAATAATGGACTAATTTCAACATATAGCAGTATAGCTAAAAGTAGTAGTATATTACAAAAAACTATACAAAACTTAAATTTAGACATACCAGTATCAAAACTAGAACAAAATGTTGAAGCAAAGCAAATTGATAACACACAATTTTTGGAAATAAGTGTAAAAAATGAGAGCCCAGAAAGAGCTAAAAATATTGCAAATGAATTAGCAGAAGTATTCACAGAACAAATAAAAGAAATATATAATCTACAAAACATAAGTATAGTAGATAAAGCAGAAACAGAAGAAAATCCATGTAACATAAATCACATGAAAGACATGATAATATTTGGATTTGCCGGAATAGTTTTATCAATTATAATTGTAATGATTATATATATGTTTGATGATACGGTAAAAGATCAAAAAGATATAGAAAAAAATATAAAATTAAGAATAATAGGAACATTACCTGTTGATAGAGAAAAAACAGAATTAATAGTAGAGAATAATCCTAAGTCACCAATAGTAGAAAGCATAAAAACAATAAGAACAAATATATTATACTCAACAAGAAAAAATTCAATATTAGTTACAAGCTGTAAAGAAAAAGAAGGAAAAAGTTGGGTTATAAACAATTTAGCAGTAACATTTGCACAAACTGGAAAAAGAGTAATATTAGTAGATGCTAATTTAAGGCAAGAAAACAATAAAAATGAAATATTTAATATAGAAAAATGTGAAGGCCTATCAGATTTTATAAGAGAAATATCAGAAGACCAAATGGAAAACTTGGAAAAAGCAAGAAAATATATTAAAGAAACATCAATACCAAATTTACATATAATGCAAAATGGAACAATACCACCAAATCCAGCAGAATTAATATCTTCTAAAAATATGAAACGATTAGTAAATCTATTAAAAAATATGTATGATATTGTCATAATAGATGGTACATCATCTATATTAGTAGCAGATAGTATAGCACTATCTTCAATGGTAGACAGTACAATTTTAGTTGCAGAAAATAGAAAAACAAAAATCAATGATTTGAAAAAAGTTAAAAAATTGATAGAAGATGTAAATGGAAATATATTAGGGGTAATATTAAATAGAGTGGATGTTCAAAGTGGAAAGTATTACGGAAAAAAATATGGATATTACTATGGACATGATGTAGAAGAAATTGGAAAAAAATTAGAAGAAAAGCAAGAATCAATTTCATTGGATGAGGTAATTGAATTAGCAAGAGAAAAGATTGAATTACAGTCACCAATTGAATTAGAAGATGATAAAGAAATATCTAAACAAGAGAATAATAATCAAAAAGATAATGAAATTAAATTATTAAAACAAGAATTGTTAGATGAAATTAGTAAAATAAAAAATTCTTTAATTAGTTTTAAACGAAAAGAAAAAAATGACAAACGTATTAATAATATGAGTAATAGCATTAATAATATTAACAATAATATTAATAGTTTTAAACAGATGCAAGAAAGTAAAAATAAAGAAATATTAGAAATACAAGAAAATAATAAAAGACTATTAAATTTACAAGAAAATCGTAATAAAGAAGTATTGCAAAAAATTCAAAAAATAGAAGATATTCAAAATGAGAATAAAAAGGAATTGATTTTACAAATTCAAGAATTAAATGAAGAACAAGAGAAAATAAAAGATGAAAATAAGGAAAATGTAGATATACTAGTTCAACAATTTATAGAAGAAATTAATACTTTAAAAAATGAAATTAAAGAATTGAAAGAAAACCAAGATTTAAATAAAAATGAATTATTAGATAAAATTGAAAACATAAAAGATGAAAAATTAAATGAACAAATACAAACAGTAAAAAATTCAAATAATATTATTAGTTTTGAGGCATTAAGAAGAAAAAAACCAAATAAAAAAGTATTTAATATAAATGATGATACTATTAGCTTTGAAGATTTACAAAGATTATCTAATTATGTTGTTGACTTAAAGGATGAATCAACATTAATAGCAATGAATAACTAATAACGGAATACATCTCATAAATGAGGTGTATTTTTATTGACTTATTCCAACAATTGATATAAAATAAAGAACATAACGAAAGAGGAGGAAAGACAAATGAATATAATATATCAAGGAAGAACAAAACAAATAGAAAAAGGATTAACAGTAAAAGAAGCATTAGAAGAAGAAATAAAAAATAATAAATATGAAGTAATAGGATGCCTATACAATAATGACTACAAGAATTTAGAAACACCAGTAGAAGAAGGAGCTAAAATCGAATTAATAGACATTTCATCAAAAGAAGGAATGAAAATCTATGTAAGAACAATTGTGTACATAATGGGGAGAGCATTTGAAAACCTATATCAAAGAGAAAAAATAATGGTAGAATATCAACTTGGAAATGCAATGTACTGCAAATGTGATAACATAGAAATAACAGAAGAATTCATAAAAAACTTAAAAGACGAAATGCAAAAAATAATTGAAAAAGATGAAAAAATAACAAAAGTAGAAATGACACGAAAAGAAGCGGAAAAATTTTATGAAGAAAATAACTCATCAAGAGGAAGATTACAATTTGACCTTGAAGGAAATGAACCAATTTATATGTATTTCTGCGGAAAATATTATAATTACTGTTATGGAACACTTGCAAACAGAACAGGAATTATCAAGATATTTGATGTTATAAAATATGGAGACGGATTCTTAATAAGATATCCAAGTTCAAAAGAACCAACAAAAATGCCAGAATTTCATGAAACAAAAAAATTAGCATGGGCACTAGAAGAATTCGAAAAAATCCATTCAGTATTAGATGTACTAACAGTATATAAATTAAACAAAGCGATAGAAGAAGACAGAATAAAAGATGTAATAATGCTAGCAGAAGCATTGCATGAAAAGAAAATTGCTAACATAGCAGATGATATAGCAAAAAGAAAAAATGTCAAAATGGTATTAATAGCAGGTCCATCATCATCAGGAAAAACAACATTTGCACAAAGACTAGGAATACAATTACGACTAAATGGACTAAAACCAGTTACAATTTCAGTAGATAACTATTTTGTAGAAAGACAAGACACACCAAGAGATGAAAATGGAGAATATAACTTTGAATGTATAGAAGCAATAGATTTAAAACTATTTAATGAACACTTAGTAAAACTATTAAATGGAGAAGAAATAGAAGTACCAGAATTTGATTTTAGTGTTGGAACAAAAAGATATAATGGCAAAAAAATGAAACTAGCAGATGACGAAATCCTTGTAATAGAAGGAATACATTGCTTAAATGACAAATTAACAAGCCAAATATCAAAAGATCAAAAATATAAAATATATATCAGTGCATTAACAGTATTAAATATGGATAGATATAACAGAATATCAACAACAGACACAAGACTTGTAAGAAGAATTGTTAGAGATTATCAATTTAGAGGATATTCAGCATTACATACATTAAACACATGGCACAAAGTAACAGAAGGAGAAGAAAAAAACATATTCCCATATCAAGAATCAGCAAATACAATATTTAATACATCACTAATATATGAACTAAATGCACTAAAACCAATAGCAATGCCACTATTAGAAGCAATAACAGACGAATATAAAGAATATGCAGAAGCACAAAGGTTAATTAATATTTTAAAATATTTCAAAGTAATACCAAAAGATTATGTGCCTAATAACTCACTATTAAAGGAATTCTTAGGTGGAGGAACTTTTAATTTACACTAATGTGCAGTTGCAAAAAGAGTGAAAGGATAAAAAATGTTAAAAGATAGTAAATTTACAGAAATAGACGAAGAATTCATATGTGAAAACTGTGGAAAAAAAGTACCACAATTAGGATATTCGTGCAGAAATCATTGTCCATATTGTTTACATTCTAAACATGTAGACAAAAATCCAGGAGATAGGGCAGAAGAATGCCATGGAGATTTAGAACCAGTAAGTATGGAAATTGATGGAAAAAAAGGATATGTTATAATTTTTAGATGTAAAAAATGTGGAGCCATTAGAAGAAATAAAGCGGCAAAAGATGATAATATGGATTTACTAATCGATTTAAGCAGTAAACAAATTTAAAAGGGACTGCAAAAGTCCCTTTATATGTTCTAGTTCAGTGAAAATGAGAAAAAAGTTGCTATCTAAGTGGGGTAATATATCAATATTTTTAGTCAAAAACATATCTGGGGTCTACCATTGGGTCTTTGACTTTAAATATTGATATATTACCCCACTTAGATAGCAAATTTTTTCTATATTTCTCTATTTAAGTTTCCATTAGTAAATTCTTTGCCTTCTAAACGAGAGCCTGACTTAACAACATTAACAATATTATTAATTTCATCAATAGACTCATCTAAAATATCAATTCTAGAACAAGCAATATCAAATCCATCAGAAGAAATAGAAGTAGTCTTACAATTATAAATAGTAGAAACAGTTTGAATATTGTCAAATAAAATTCTAAATTTCATATTAAGTCTATCCTTTAAATAATAAGAATTACCAGACATACATTTTGAAGAACAAGTAGGATAACATTTATTAGTCTTACCAAGTACACAATAATTCATATTCATAAGAGGAGTTTTACCATAAACAATTAATTCAGATGGCAAGTAATTACAACACAAAGAAGAGTTGCACAAATTGTCTATAATCTCTTTTGTTGATTCTGGTGAAACTGTAAATCTATTAATACCTAAATTTTTCAATTCATTAACACTATATAAATTAAATATATTAAAAGTATAATTTGCTATTAATTCAAAATCGTTACAAGTCAATACATTTTCAAGTAATTTTAAATTAGAAATATTAGAAATTACAAAACCTTTAATATCATAATTACTAATAGTTTTTTCTATATTGTTAAAAAACAAATTTCTATAATTTGATTTAATAATTGTAGGCATATAAATATAAACATTAAATTTTTGTTCTAAAACTTTCAAAATTTCATTATATTTTTTTATTGTGAAATATTTTAAAGGTATGTACACATTGTCAAATCCTTCTAAATTTGAATAATCAAAATCGGTATTTAAAATATTTAACAAAACTGAAATTGTTTTAGATGAATTTGTATTACCATTTACCTTACAATTAGAATCAATAGTATCTGGACTACAATCTAAGCTATTTCTTTTAACATTTGAAACGGCAAAATCATAAGCTAAATTTAAAACATTTCTACGTAATTCATTCAAAGTTGCACTAAATTTAGGTAAAAATATATCAGAATCTAGGTCAACATTAATATTAGCAAATTCAAAAATAGAATCTGTTGTTTTATTAATTTGAGCAATAACAGTATTTTTTTCCAAAGGTCTATTTTGAGCAATTTCAGGCATAACATTAGATGAATAACTAATATCTAAATTAGAATAAATGTCTAAATAACTTGAAGATTTAGAAAGATTAGTATCATATTTTATTCTAATTTTTAAAGGTTCATTATGTTTTATTGAAATAGCACAATTTAAAGGAACTTTTCTATGTTCGCCATTTATGCTTTCATGAGCAATTGAATTCAATTTTTTAGATGAAATTTTATAAATATTATCACCTAAATTGATATTTCCTTTCATTCTGCCGATAGTAACAGTTTGACCAATTTTTGTATCTTTTATATTTTTATCTTTTATCATTAATTCAGTAATATTATAAGAACCAGATTCTTTTTCCAAAGAAACAGTGTCCCCAATTTCAATAGGTTCTTGTAATTTGACAGTAATGTAGCCCTTGTTTTTATTATATTTTTGAACTTTACCTAAAAATAATCCCATATTATTAGGTTTGTCTTTGAAAATTAAGTTTCTATTAGGTTCATCAGAAAGATGCCCAGTTGATGACATACCTCTATTAAAAGCCTGTAATAAGATTTTTCTATCAGATTCATCAACTTTGTAATCATTTTGAAAAAATGATTTTTCTGCTAAATCAATATATTTTCTATAAATTCTTGTAACAGTAGCAACATATTCAGGATTCTTCATTCTACCTTCAATTTTTAAACAAGTAACACCAGCATTAATCAAAGAAGGAATGTAATCTAATCCACATAAATCACGAGTACTTAATAGATGACCTTTATCAATTTCAATATCATTTTCCATTAATTGATAAGGTAATCTACAAGGCTGAGCACATTTTCCTCTGTTGCCAGAACGAGCACCAACCATACTAGAAAATAAACATTGACCAGAATATGAAATACATAAAGCGCCATGTATAAAGCATTCAATTTCAACATCAGAATTTTTACAAATATATTCAATCTCTTGAAGAGAAAGCTCACGAGAAAGAACAACTCTTTTAAAACCTAGTTCTTGCAATTTTAGCACACCTTGAAGATTATGAACTGTCATTTGAGTACTTGCATGAATATCTAAATCAGGAAAATGATTTATTAATTGCTTGGCCAAACCTAAGTCTTGAACAATTATTGCATCAATTCCAAATTCATAAGCTTTTTTAGCAAGTTCAAAAGCATCATCAAATTCATCATCTTTAATTAAAGTATTTAATGTTAAATTAGTTTTAACACCTCTTGTTTTTGCATATATTATTGCTTTTTCTAGTTCTTCCAAGTCAAAGTTTGAAGCATATGCTCTTGCACTAAATAAATCTGCACCAAAATATACACTATTTGCTCCATTTTGTACTGCTGCTTTAAGACAATCAAAGTTGCCAACTGGCGAAAGTAAATCTATCATTTTTTAAATCCAATCCTTCCTTATATGCGAAATGTTTAAACATCAATATGATATTAATAATTACATTATATTTTTTCCAGTTATTATTATATAACTTTTTTTGACAAAATTCTAGCTTTTAGGAATTTTTGCTTAAATAATATGTTGCTGAATTGAAACATTAAGTTTTACTAAAATGTAGACTGAACTGTGAATGTGTTGAAAATAGTGCACAAATATGCTATAATAAAAAGAGGTTTTTGGTGAAAGAGAGGGAAAAAATGTATTTTGACACAAAAAAAGAAGTAGAAAAAACAAAGAAAATAATGAAAAATCCAAAACTAGAAATAGAAGACGCTAGAAGAGGATTAGAAAAATTACAACAGTATATCAAAAAGTTAAAAGAACAAGGGACAGAAGATGAAAAAATAAGACAAAAAATAAATGATGAATTTTCACAAGAAATAAATGAATATTTAAAAACAACAGGGACAGATTACGTCATATTAGAAGAGCAATCCTTAGAAATATTAGAAAAAAATCCACAATTGGTAGAAAACATATATAATAAAGTAAAAGACGAAGTAGGTAAATTTAACCCAATAAAAGAGGAGTATACAAGAGGGGAAAAAATAAAAGTATTAATGGAATTTGAAATAAAACTTGTTTTGAAAGAAATACGACAAGAAACAATTAGAGAAGAATTAAAGAGAAAGAGAGAAGAATTAAGTAATTCAAACGACAAAGAACTAAAAGAATATTTGGCAAAAAGACCTAAAATTCAAAAAAGCACGGGATACTATTTAAGAGATAAAGAATTGGAAAAAACAGAGAAAGATATAAAGATTAGAAGAAGGAAAATAGAAGAATATATAGCCACAACAGAAAAACAAAGTATGAAATTAGCAGGGCACTTTTTTAGAAAATATGGATTTTTACAAGAGTTTTTAGAAGGGCAAAATGAAGATTACCACAAACTAGGAATGAGCCAGATGGAATATAAGATGAAAACTGATCAAGATGAAAAAGATATAGGACTAGAAAATATATTCACAGACGAATATATAGACACTTTGACTTCTGGACAATTATCAGCTTTAAATGCATTTTGGCAAAACAGATATACAAAAGCAATTGAACGAATAAAAAAAGCCATTTTTATAGCAGATAACTTAAATCTTTGGGAAGAACTAAAACAAGATGATTATAATCCAGAAATAACAGATGAACAAATAAATAACTGTATGGTAAAAATGAGAGTGTTAGATAGAATATTTGTTATGTTAAAAGAAAACTTGAAAGACCAATATATAAAAACTGGTAGACGTAAAATTTTACTATTTAATTTAGAAGAAGAAATAGATACAAAAAGTCAATTAGAATTTAAAAAATATTTTGATAAAATATTACCAACAAGTGATAATGATATAACACATAATCTTGAAGGAAGTCAATCAATTAGAGACAGCATAAAAATAGTATATGGCACAAAATTTAATATGATTATGAGACTAATACACCAAATAGAATATAATTCTAAAATAACAAACTGGGGATATATTCCTGAAAATGAAAAAGATAAAGGAAAAGTTTTATTAGGAATTGATTATCCTGGATTTAATATGCCACTAAGATTACATATAAATAAAAAAGAATTAGTAAGTTTTCTAAAAAATTTCAAAAATAGTTCAGTAATTCCAATATATGAAGGAAATGCGGATATGATATATAAAGGAAAAATGCTTAAAAGTAGAGCATTTATGCCATTAACAGAAGAAAGAGAAAGTTTTATAATACAAAAAAATAAAAATTTAAATGTAGTAGATTTAAAATATAATTATATAAGACATATAGGGAATTTGTTAACAAAGAAAAACAAGAAAATACCAAAAATATATATACGAGAATATATAGATTTAGAGACTGGTGAAAAAGGAAACAAAATTAAAGGAGAATTTGTTCCATATAAAAAAGAAAACGAAGAAGAAAGAAAAAAATAGAAAAATTTAAAAATTTTTTATTGACAAAGGAAATAATATAATATAAACTTAGAACATAAAAAATATCATCATGAAAATGAAATAATATAATATAGAGGAGGAAATAAAAATGGAATTAAAAGGATCAAAAACAGAAAAAAATTTAATGGAAGCATTTGCAGGAGAATCACAAGCAAGAAATAAATACACATATTTTGCAAGTAAAGCAAAAAAAGAAGGATATGAGCAAATAGCAGCAATATTCCAAGAAACAGCTGACAATGAAAAAGAACATGCAAAAATGTGGTTCAAACTACTACAAGGAGGAGACATCAAAACAACAGCAGAAAACTTAAAAGCAGCAGCAGAAGGAGAAAACTATGAATGGACAGATATGTATGACAGAATGGCCAAAGAAGCTAAAGAAGAAGGATTTGACCATATTGCATTTTTATTTGAAGAAGTTGGAAAAATAGAAAAAGAGCATGAAGCAAGATACAAAAAACTATTAGAAAATGTTCAGAAAACTATGAATGGACAGATATGTATGACAGAATGGCACAAGAAGCAAAAGAAGAAGGATTTGATCACATTGCATATCTATTCTCAGCAGTTGGAAAAATTGAAAAAGAACATGAACAAAGATATCTAAAATTATTAGAAAATGTTGAAAATGGACTAGTATTCAGCAAAGATGGAGATAGAATCTGGAAATGTAGAAACTGCGGACATATTGTAATAGGAAAAAATGCACCAGAAATATGCCCAGTATGTGCACATCCAAAAGCATATTTTGAAATAAAAGCAGAAAATTATTAAAAATAAATCTAAAAAAATTAAGGGATTGAGGGACAAGTCTTCAATCCCGTTTTTTTAACAAAATTATTTGAAAAAAATAAAAGCATATGATATAATCAGAAAAACTACAAATACTTAACTAAACAGGCAGTAACAAGCCCAAGGAGGAAACAATGCCAAAATTTTTTGTAAAAGAAGAACAAATACAAGAAAATCAAATAATAATATTAGGACAAGATGTAAACCACATAAAAAAAGTATTAAGAGCAAAAATAGGAGACGAATTGCAAATATGCAACAGTCAAAATGGAGAAAATTTTTTATGTGAAATAGACAATTTAGAAGAAGAAAAAATAATATGCCAAATAAAAGAAAAAATACAAGAACAAGTAGAATCAAATATAGAGGTAACAATATTTCAAGGATTACCAAAAGCAGACAAAATGGAATATATAATACAAAAATCAGTAGAACTTGGGGTATATGATATAACACCAGTAGAAATGAAGAGATGTGTTGTAAAACTAAATGAAAAAGACAAATCAAAGAAAATAGAAAGATGGCAAAAAATATCAGAAGTTGCAGCAAAACAATGTGGAAGAGATATAATACCACAAATAAATAATATCATAAATATAAAAAATATATGTAATTTAATACAAGAATATGATATGGTATTAGTAGCATATGAAAATGAAGAAAAAAATACATTAAAAGAACAACTAGAAAATATAAAAAAACAAAATAATTCGAAATCAAAAGTAAAAATTGGAATAATAATAGGACCAGAAGGTGGTCTAGAAGAAAAAGATGTTGAAACATTAAAAGAAAACGGTGCAAAAGTAATAACATTGGGAAGAAGAATATTAAGAACAGAAACAGTAGCATTAAATGTTTTAAGTATAATTATGTATGAATTAGAAAACGAATAATTGTGAAAGGAAGAAATTTATAATGAAAGAAGTAAGTGAAAAATACATGAAAAAAATATATTTAAATGTATTAAAAGCAATCATAATAGTATTATATTTTTTTGTATTAAATGTAGCATGTGAAAATGTAAATCCACAATATCTAGAAAAAGGCATAGAATTATGTACAATGATATTATTATTTATATCAATTTTTATTTTTGAGTGGGCATACAGAAAAGATGATGATGACTTGGCTATACAAGGAATAGAAATATTAATATTATCAGCATACACACTAACAAGTCAACACATAACTAAAAAATTTGATTTTCCATTGAAAAACTATCTACTAGTTGCTTCATATATATTTGCAATTTATTTTATTTTAAAATGTATAGTTGTATATACAAAAGGAAGAAAAGAAATGGCAGAAAATCTTAGTGATATAAAAGAAATAGTTCAAAAAGATGAACCTGTAAAAAAAGAGGCAACTAAAAAGAAAAAAGAAGATGTAAAAGAGGAAGAGTTAGAAGAAATAAAAGAAGAAAAAACACAAGAAATAAAAGAAACACCAAAAAAGAAAACAACTACAAAAACAGCAACGAAGAAGAAAGCAACTACGGCAACTCCAACTAAGAAAACAACAACTGCAAGAAAAACAACATCAAAAAGTAAATCAACTTCAAAAAATGAATCAACATCAGAAAGCAAAGCTAATGAATTAGAAAAAAAGCCAACAACTAGAAAAACAACTGGAACAAAGAAAAAAACAGAAACAAAAAAAGAAACAGAGAAAAAAGAGGGAAAAACTGAAACAAAAAAGAAAACAACAAGAAAACCAAAACAAAAAAGTATTGATGAAAAAATCTCAGAGGAGGAAAAATGATTAGAAGTATGACAGGCTATGGCAAGCAAAGCCTAAGCATAGATGGAAGAGAATATCAAATAGAAATAAAAAGTGTAAACCATAGATATTTAGATATAAATATAAAAATGCCAAAAACACTAAGTTATTTAGAAGACACAATAAAAAAAGAAATATCTGAAAAAATAAAAAGAGGAAAAATAGATGTATTCATAACATTTGAAAATAACAGCCAAGAAGGAAAAAACATCAAAATAAACAAAGAATTAGCCAAACTATACATAAATCAACTAAAAGAATTAGCACAAGAAGAAAAAATATCAAGTAATATAGAAGTAATAGAAATAGCTAAATTTCCAGATATATTAACAATAAAAGTGGACGAAGAAGATGAAAAAATCAAACAAGAAATAATGCAAACAACACAAGAAGCAACAAACAAAATTATAGAAATGAAAAACATAGAAGGAGAAAAAATAGCACAAGACCTATTACAAAGAATAAGTAACATAGAAAACAAAATAATGGAAATATCTGAAAAATCTACTGGACTTATTCAAGAATATGTAGTAAAATTAGAAAAGAGAATACAAGAAATACTAAAAACAGAAAAAATAGACAAGTCAAGACTAGCACAAGAAGTTGTAATATATGCTGACAAATGTTCAATAGAAGAAGAAATAACAAGATTAAAAAGCCACATATATCAATTTAAAAACTTGATATCTAATAACGAAAACGAAACAATAGGAAAGAAACTAGATTTCATAATACAAGAAATGAACAGAGAAACAAACACAATAGGTTCAAAAGCCAATAATCTAGAAATAACAAATGGAGTTATAGATATAAAAACAGAATTAGAGGATATTAGAGAGCAAATACAAAATATAGAATAGAAGGGATGGAGTATTATGCAATTAATAAATATAGGATTTGGAAATATTGTTTCAGCAGACAGAATAGTGGCAATAGTAAGCCCAGAATCAGCACCAATAAAAAGAATGGTACAAGAAGCAAAAGACAATAAAACAGCAGTAGATGCAACATGTGGAAGAAGAACAAGAGCTGTAATAATAACAGACTCTGGACACATAATTTTATCAGCAGTACAACCAGAAACAGTAGCAGGAAGACTTGACAAAGACATAACAGCAACATCAGCACAATTACAAGAAGAAGACTAAAAAACAACATTAAAAATTAGAAAGTTAAAAAACTTTCATATAATAAAAAGTTGAATAGTAAAAATTAGGAGGTAAACAAAAATGATAGTAAAACCAACAGTTACAGAATTATTAAAGAAAGCTGACAATAGATATGAGCTAGTAATAGCTACTTCAAGAAGAGCTAGACAAATTGCAATGGGAGATGCACCTTTAACAAAAGTTAAAGAAGAATCACCAGTAACATTAGCAGCAAATGAAATAGCAGAAGGAAAAGTATCTATTGTAAGAGAAGAAAATGATGAAAAAACTGAAAATAATGAAACAGAAAACAAACAATAATAACAAAAATAAATAATCAAAACATAGTAAAAAGATAAAGGGGAAACAGATATGCTAGTAATATTATCAGGAGTTTCAGGAGCAGGAAAAGACACAATAAAAAAAGAATTAATAAAGAGAATGGAAGATATAATATCACTTCCATCTTTTACATCAAGAGAACCTAGACCAGGAGAAGAAGAGGGTGTACAATACCATTTTATAAGTAAAGATGAATTTAAAGAAAAAATTAAAAATGGTGAATTTTACGAATATGATTTACACCACGAAAACTATTATGGAACATCTAAAAAATTGATGAATGAAAAAATAGAAAGTGGAAAAATAATTGTAAAAGATATAGAAGTAAATGGAACAGAAAACTTAATAAAAAAATTAGGAAATGATACAAAACTAGTTACTATTTTCTTAAAAGTTGATAAAGAAGAACTAAAAAATAGACTTATAAACAGGGGAGATAATTTATCAGAAGCAGATATGCAACTAAGATTAAATAGATTAGAGTATGAAGAATCTAAAATTGGTTTGTATGATTATGTTATAAAAAATGATGATTTGGAAAAAACTGTTCAAATAATAATGACTATAATTGAAAACGAAAAAAAATTAGAAAACAACAAAAAATAGTAAAAAACCAAAGGTGGTAAAAAATGGGGCTATTAACAGTAATATATATATTAGTATTTTTAGTATTTGCATTAATATTATATGCAGTAATGCAACTAAAACTATTAGGCATAAAAGTAAAAGACTTTTGGGACTTTATAGAAGCAAACCAAATGCTAGACAAGCTAAATAGTTTTGCAAAACAATATCAATCAATGTCACCACAAGAACAAGTAATATACCTAGCAGAAGCAGAAAAAATATTTACAGCATTTGACAAAGTACCAGAAGAGCTATGGGATGAAGAATACGAAAAATATAAACAAGTACTAAAAAAATATAATGATATAAAAATGTTTAGATGGGCATCAAGTTAAAAAACAGTAAATTAATTATGAAAATGAAAAAATAGGGGGAAAAGAAAATGGCAGAAGAAAAGAAAACAAAAAAATTAAGTATATTTTTAAGAATAGTAATAGCACTATTGATAATATTAGTATTAATTGTAGGAGTAGCATTTTTCTATGTAAAAGGAAAATTAGATAAAATACAAAGAGTAGAATTACCATCAGACGAAGATTTAGGAATAACAGAAACAACAGCACAAAACTTAACAGGATACAGAAACATTGCCATTTTCGGAGTAGATAGTAGATCAGATGATTATGGAGTAGGAAACAGAAGTGATTGTATCATAATAGCAAGTATAAATAATGATACAGGAGCAATAAAATTAATATCAGTATATAGAGATACATATGTAAACATAGAAGGACATGGACTAGATAAAATAACACATGCATATTCATTTGGTGAAGCACCACTTGCAATAAAAACACTTAATACAAATTTAGATTTAAATATAAATGAATTTGTAACAGTAAACTTTGACTCAGTTGCAGAAGCGGTTGATCAATTAGGTGGAGTACAATTAACAATAACATCAGATGAAATAAAATATATAAATGAATATATAGACGCAACATCAAGAATAACAGGAAAAACATCTTCACACATAACACAACCAGGAACATACACAGTAGATGGAGTACAAGCAGTTTCATATTCTAGAATAAGATATACAGATGGTGGAGATTATAAAAGAACAGAAAGAATGAGAACAGTAATTGAAGCAATGTTTAGCAAATTAAAAACAAAGAGTATAACTGAAATAAACTCATTTGCAGATAAAATATTACCACATGTATATACAAATATATCAGCAACAGATATATTAGCAATGGTACCAAGCATGTCAAAATATAAAGTTACAGAAAGTATAGGATGGCCATATGATACAAAAGGAAAAACAATGGACAGATGGTATGGAATTCCTGTTACACTAGAATCAAATGTTACACAATTACATAAAGAGGCATTTGGAGAAGAAGACTATACACCATCAGACACTGTAAAATCAATAAGTGCAAACATTGTAAAGAAAACAGGATATACAAAATAAAATTAAAAACACTCCATATTTTATATATGGAGCTTTTTTAAGCATTACATTTGAAGGAGAAAAATATGGACTTAAAAATAAAAAGAATTCTATTTGGAATTTTAACAATAATAACATGTATAATAATATTTATATTTTCTAGTCAAAATGGAGAAAAATCTGGATTAACAAGTAGAGGATTTGTAAGAAAGATAGTTGAAATTACTGGAATTACAAATGATTTGAATGAAGAAGAAAAAGAAGAGGTAATAGAAAATTGCCAATTTATTGTTAGAAAATTAGCACATTTTTCAATATATGCTATATTGGGAATAAATATATTAGGGTTTGTTAATACATATAAAAATTTTAAATTTAAAAGTCAAATTGAAATAACATTATTTTCTGGTTTTTTATATGCAGTATCAGATGAATTTCACCAAATGTTTTCGGGTGGAAGAACTGCATCACCAAAAGATGTATGTATTGATACATTAGGGGTACTGTTTGGAATAGGAATTTTTTTACTTATAAAAAAATTGATAAAAATGACGTATACTAAAAGTTATATACAAAATAAATAAAGGTATTGACAAAAATAGACAAATTTCTTATAATATGTATAGTATAAGAAATAAAAATAAAAGTCAAATTGAAATAACATTATTTTCTGGTTTTTTATATGCAGTATCAGATGAATTTCACCAAATGTTTTCGGGTGGAAGAACTGCATCACCCACACACACACACACACACACACAGGTAGTTTAAATGATTATAAAAGTACATATATATAAAATTATTAAGGCAGGGATATTTACTATAACACTAACTGATACTGTTAGTGCATGGGATGTTACTGCCTATTACTCGTGCGAAAAAAATAGAAAAAAGTAAAAAAGTATTTTAAATAATTGATTTTTTATTTAAAGTATTATATAATTAAAAATAGAGTAAACTTATGATTTGAAAATAAGCTTAATAGGGGGATTTGAAGTAGTTATGAAAGTTATAAAAGATTATGGCTTTTCAAATGAACAAGCTATTAATGAGATAGTTTTAGAAAATGATACTATTAATAATAAAAAAATAGGTATATATATAGAAAAAGGCATTAAAAGAATATTTGATATTTTTGTTGGATTGATAGGAATATTATTATTAATACCAATAACAATAGGTATTTATATAGCAAAAAAAATATTAAAAGAAGATGACGGACCAATTTTTTATGATCAATTAAGAATTGGAAAAGGTGGTAAACATTTTAAACTATATAAATATAGATCGATGATAGTTGGAGCAGATGAAATATTAAAAGAATATTTAGCTAATAATGAAGAGGCAAGAATTGAATTTGAACAAAATCAGAAACTAAAAAATGATCCTAGAATAACTAAATTAGGAAATTTTTTAAGGAAGACGAGTTTAGATGAATTTCCACAATTTATAAATATTCTAAAAGGTGATATGAGCTTAGTTGGACCTAGACCGATTGTTGATAGAGAAATAGAATTGTTTGGAGATGAAATGAAAACCGTACATAGTGTTAGACCAGGTCTTACTGGTTATTGGGCTGCTAATGGAAGAAGCGATACAACTTATGAACAAAGAGTGAAAATGGAAGCATATTATGCAGAAAATTTTTCATTATTATTAGATATAAAAATTATAGTTAAAACAATAAAATCAGTAATAAAAAAAGAAGGAGCTGTTTAACAAATATATGGCATATGCTTTTTTATAATAAAATTTAGTTATTATAAATATGTCGATTTTTAAAAAATTAAGGAGAAGTGAATTTATGAAAGAAGAGTTAGTATCTATTATCACACCTGTTTATAAATGTGAAAATTTAATATCAAAAACTATAGAGTGTGTTTTAAATCAAACATATAAAAATTGGGAATTATTACTTGTTGATGATTGTACACCTGATAATTCTGCAAAAATAATCAAAGAATATTCTAAGAAAGATAATAGAATAAGATATTTTAAACTTGAAGAAAATAGCGGAGCAGCAGTTGCTAGAAATATAGCATTAAAAGAATCAAAAGGTAGGTTTATTGCTTATTTAGACGCAGATGATTTATGGAAAAGTGAAAAGCTAGAAAAACAAGTAAAATTTATGTTAGAAAATAATTATGCATTTACTTGCACAGATTATGAAAAAATTACTGAGGATGGAACAAGTTTAAACAAGATTATTAAGATACCTAAAAAAGTAAATTATAATTTATTTTTAAGAAATACTATAATTCAAACAGTTGGCGTAATGGTTGATACTAAAATAACTGGAAAAGAATTATTGCAAATGCCACTAATAAGAAGAAGACAGGATGCTGCAACTTGGTGTCAGTTATTAAAAAATGGTTTTGATTGTTATGAATGCCCTGAAAATTTATCTTATTATAGAGTGGTTAGTAATTCGTTATCTAGTAACAAATTTAAAGCAATAAAAATGAATTGGTATTGGTATAGAAAAATTGAAAAATTACCATTATGGAAAGCTTGCTTTTGTTTTATGGGCTATGCATTTAATGGAGTAAAAAAGAGAATATATTAAAAATAGGTGAAAAAAATGAAGAAAGTATTATTTATTGCTACTACTGCTGATAATAGAAATAGATTAGACGGTGAAACAATAAAGTGTAAACTATTAAGAGAATATTTAAATGACATAAAAGAAATTAAAGTATTTTGTGTTGATACAGATAATTGGAAAAAGCATATATTAAAATTAGTTTTTTTGATTATTTTTTATTATTTTAAAAGTGATGAAATAATTGTGTCTTCAGCTGATAAAGGAGCAAATATTGTTTTGAATTTTTTTAGAAAAATCAAAACAAAAAAGGATATTTATTATTTTGTAATTGGTGGATCACTTTCAAGAAATATTAAAGAAAAAGGATGGAATGTTGATACATATAAAGGCATTAAGCATATTTTTGTTGAGGCTAATACTTTAAAAGATGATTTAAATGAATTGCAGATTACAAATGTTGATGTTTTAAATAATTTTAGAAAAGTAAAAAAATTTAAAAGTAATTATATAAACGATGGTAAAATAAAATTTGTATATTTTGGCAGGGTTATTAAAGAAAAAGGCATTGAAGAAGCAATTAAATTAATAAAAAAGTTTAATTCAGAAAATATTGATTGCACATTAGACATTTATGGACAATGTAAGGGTGAATATTTAAGTGAAATTAAAAGTATGTTTGATGATAATATTTCATATCATGGAGAAATAAAACCTGATAGTAAAACTGAATATGAAATTTTATCAAAATATGACGTTTTCATTTTTCCAACAGAATATCCAGGTGAATGCTTACCAGGGGCTTTAATAGATTGCTATATATCTGGATTAGCAGTAGTAGCTTCAAATTGGAGATATGCGAAAGAATATATTTTGGAAAATGAAAATGGAAAAATATTTGAATATAAAAATTATAATGATATGTATAAAAAAACATTAGAAATGATTAATGATAATTCTATTTTAAAATATAAAAAGAAATCAAAAGAGTTATCTAAGAATTATATTCTTGATAATTTATTAAAAAAATTTAAAGAAGAACTTTTGGAGGATATTGAATGAAAATATTAAAATTACTTCAAAGATGGTTAAATATGCTTACGGGAAAAAGTGCATTTCATGTTAAACAAGGGGAAGGAAAATATTATTCAAAAACAGAAATTAAAGGTTATTATAATGATTTAACTAATAAAGTATCAGAAAGTATCATTTTAGATAAAGATGGAATTCCTAGAAATATTACAATTGCTAATGTTGAAACATATTTTCCAATAACTATATTTCAATATGCATTGGGTTTATATGATTTATATATAGAAAATAATGATAAAAAAAATCTAAGCAAATTTATAAATATTGCGGATTGGGCTATAAAAAATATTGATGATGAGGGTATGTGGGATTGTATGGAAACATTAAAAGATAAAGCACATCAAACTCAGTCTGCAATGTGTCAAAGTGAAGGAGCATCGGTTTTATTAAGAGCATATGTAGAAACAAATAACGAAAAATATTATTTAAATGCTAAAAAAGCAATAGACTTTATGCTAAAAGATATTAAAGATGGTGGAACTACTTTATATGAAAATGAAAATATTATTTTCCAAGAATATGTTTCAAAGTATAATTTATCAGTATTAAATGGATGGATTTTTTCTATATTTGGCCTTTATGATTTTACCTTAATTAATAAAGACGAGAAATATAAAAATATATTAAATAAATCAATAAAAACTATGTCTATAATGTTAAAAAAATACGATAGAAGAATTTGGTCAAATTATGATGCAAGAGGGACTATAGCTAGTCCTGCTTATCACGATTTACACATTATGCAATTAAGATTATTATATAAATTATTTAATATTAATGAATTTAAAATTTATGCAAATAAATGGGAAAAATGTCAAAAATCAAAAATAAAGAAAACAATGGCAATATTAATTAAGTTAAAGCAAAAAATTTTTAAAAATAATTATTACGATATAAATACAAGTTTAGTAAAGTGAGGAGATTAAAGTGAAAAATATTGAAATGTTTGTTGTAAGTCACAAAGATTTATTTTTAAAGATTCCAGAAAATTACAAAGTTATTGGTGTTGGAAAGTATGGAATGGATAATAGAGAAAATATACTATCAGATTGTACAGGTGATAACATTTCTAAAAAAAATCTAAATTATTGTGAGTTAACAGCGATATATTGGTTATGGAAAAACTATGATTTACCAAATTACATTGGTATATGCCACTATAGGAGATTTTTTGTAGATGGCATAACATCAAAGATATTTGAAACTAAAAAAATAGAAAGAATAATGGAGGATTATGATGCAATATTACCCAAAAAGGTAAAAGAAAAACCGGATGTTTGGACTTATTTTGCCAATAGTATTAGTGGAAAAGAAAAAGATTTAATAATATTAGAAAATCTTATAAAAAATGAGTATAATGACTATTTTCAAGCATTTGAAGATGTTATGCATTCGCAATCTGCAAGCTTTTGTAATATGGCGGTAATGAAAAAGGATGATTTTAATAAATATTGTAAATGGCTGTTTGAATTGTTGGAAAAATATGAAAGCTTGGTTGACTTAAAAGGGTATTCGAAACAAGAACAACGTATTTATGGGTTTATGTCTGAATTTTTATTGAATGTTTGGATGAAAAAGGAAAATAAGAATATTAAATATGTAAATTCTATGCTATTTACGGAAAATAAATTTAAAAATTTTTTAAAAAAAATAAAAGTATTCATGAAAGGTATTTTTTACAATGATTAGTAAAGATAAATTAAATATTATTTTACAATATTTACTTGCTTTTTTTATTATATTGGACAGTAGAAGTGTTTTTTCACATTTTGTTGATGGAAATTTAGGAAAAATTTTTACCATTTGTATAATTTTAATATCACTAGTAATCTTTTTATTAAATTATAATTATAGAATAAAAAAAAGGGTATTAGTATTTCTTGGATTTTATTTAATATATATAATGCTATTTTTCTTTATAAATGTAAATAATTATAAAATAAGTTTTCTTAATATTTTTTTATTTTTATTTCCAATATCTTTTTTTACATTTTGTGTATATAGTAAAAAAGAAATAGAAAATTTTTTTAAAGCCTATGTAAATATTATTATTGCAATTGCAAGTATTTCGTTATTTTTTTTCTTTCTAGGATCTTTAACTAATATTATACCAACGAATGTTACTAAAGTTATAGACTGGGGAAAAAATACAACTATAAATGGGTACTTTTATCTACATTTTAATACACAAACGACAGTTATGTTTGGAAAAACAATGCTTAGAAATACAAGTATATTTGTTGAAGGCCCTATGTTTGCTTTACATCTTATGTTTGGAATGGCATTATCCTTATTTTTTAAGAAAAAAATAATAAATAAATATTCTATAATATTTGGAATTTCTATTTTATCAACTTTATCTATTACAGGTTTACTATTTTGTTTATTTTTATTATTTTATAAATATACTTTTTTTAATAAAAGTAAAATTAAAATAATAATATTACCAATTGTATTTTTGAGTATTTTAACTGTAGGAACAACTTTTTTTAATGATAAGCAAGAATCTAACTCATATAATATAAGAAATGATGATTATGTTGCTGGCTTTAATGCATTTAAAGACCATCCTGTATTTGGTAGTGGATATTTGAATAATAGTATAGCTATAAAATATATGAGTAAGTATAGAATGTATAATACTGGGTTATCTAATTCTTTTATTATAGTATTAGTACAGGGAGGTATATATTTAACAGTATTCTATTTATTACCTATATTTTTAGGACTTAAAAATTTAATTTGCTCAAAAGGAAAAAAATTATTTTTAATTGAAATTTTAACATTACAATTATATTTAATGTTTACATGTGCATATCAATATACGTCGTTAATGATAATATTTTTAGCATTTGATTATTATCTATTAATATTTTATAAAAAAAGTAATGAATTAAAAGAAACATTTTTTGAGGAGGATGCAAAATATGAAATATGATTATTTAATCGTTGGAGCAGGATTATTCGGTGCTACATTCGCAAATCTAGCTAAAAAAGATGGAAAGAAAGTATTAGTTATTGAGAAAAGAAGCCATATAGCAGGAAATATATATACTGAAGATGTTGAAGGCATTCAAGTTCATAAATATGGTGCTCATATATTTCATACAGATTATAAAGATGTATGGGAATATGTTAATTCATTTTTAGAATTTAATAGATATACTAATTCACCAGTAGCAAGAATAGGTAATGAAATCTATAATATGCCATTTAATATGAATACGTTTTCAAAAATTTGGGATGATGTATTTACGCCAGAAGATGCATTAAGACATATTAATGAAGAAAGAAAAGAAATGGAAGGAAAAGAACCATCTAATCTTGAAGAGCAGGCAATATCTTTGGTAGGGAGAACCATATATGAAAAACTGGTAAAAGGATATACTGAAAAACAATGGAATAGAGATTGCAAAGATCTGCCTGCATTTATTATTAAAAGATTGCCAGTAAGGCTGACTTATGATAATAATTATTTTAATGATAAATATCAAGGAATACCAATTGGTGGATATACTAAATTAGTCGAAAATATGTTAAAGGATATAGAAGTTAAATTAAATACAGATTATTTAGAAAATAAAAAATATTTTGACACTATTGCTGATAAAGTAATTTATACGGGGCCAATAGATGAATATTTTAATTATTCACTAGGAAAACTTGAATGGAGATCTTTAAAATTTGATACTCAAATTTTAAATGAAGTAAACCATCAGGGAAATGCAGTAGTAAATTATACTGGTCATGAAGTTGACTATACTAGAGTAATAGAACATAAACATTTTGAATTTGATACTACAAGTTCAAAGACAGTAGTTACATATGAATACCCAGCAGATTATAAAGAAGGTATGGAAAAATATTATACGATTAATGATAATAAAAATAATGAAATTGCTGAAAAATATAGAGAACTTGCCAAAAAGGAAGATAATGTAATATTTGGAGGAAGACTTGCTGAATATAAATATTATGATATGGATGATGTAATAAAATCTGCTTTTAACTACTTTTATTATTTGAAGAGGTAAAAAATGAGAAAAAGAATTGAATGGATTGATTTATTAAAAGTTATGGCATGTTTTCTTGTTGTACTGTTACATTCTATTAATTATGGATTAAATGGCAACGAATATGTAAATGGTTTATGGATATATTATTTAGGAAGCATAGCAATTCCAATATTTTTTATGATAAATGGATATTTACAACTAGATAGAAATTTGAGCTATAAGTATATAATTAGTAAAATTATAAAAATATTTATTATTACAATATTTTGGTGCTCTGGATTATATTTAATAAAATATATTTTACACGATGAAATAAATAATTATTTTGTTGACGTATTTGGAAGTTTAATGCAAAAAGGCATATTGCCACATTTATGGTTTTTAGGAACATTAATTATAATAAATTTATTTTTACCACTACTTCATAAAATATATAATATGAAACATTTTAAAATAGTTTTAATTGGATTGTTTTTTATAAATATATTTTTGGATTTAACTTTTATTTACTTGTATAAAAAATGTAATTTTATTTTAAAAGATAATATTATTCAAACTTTTAGATTGTGGAATTGGATGTTATACTTCTTTATTGGTGGTGGAATAAAAAAATATAGTTATAATATTAAGTTAAATAATAATTTGTTGTATTTTGTTACAGCTTGTTCAATTATAATTATGATTATGTATGAATCATTTTTTTCATATAAATTATATGGTAATTTATATGCTGAATCATTTTATGGATCTATATTTGTTATAATTAGTTCAACCTTAATATTTATTTGTTTTAGTAGGATTAAGATTGAAAATAAATTTATTACAAAATTATCATCATTAACGATGGGGGTTTATATTATTCATGTTACAATACTTAGAGTAATTACAAAATTATTAACATTTAATAATAATTATTTAAATATTATATGTTTATTAATGACTTTTATAATTTCTTGTATAATAAGTTATGTGATTTCTAAGATACCAAAAGTTAAGGAATTAATTAAATTATAATGGGAGGAAAAATGGAACAAAAAAGCGTTGCCAGAAATTATATATATAATTTATCATATCAAATATTAGCAA
The DNA here is from genome assembly GCA_000438255.1 of Clostridium sp. CAG:389. Taxonomy (GTDB): domain Bacteria; phylum Bacillota; class Clostridia; order TANB77; family CAG-508; genus CAG-269. The sequence goes on along the minus strand of FR901881.1, from coordinate 17,786 downwards.
TAATAATACCTTTAATAACAACTCCGTATCTATCCAGAGTATTAGGCGCAGAAAATATTGGAATATATAGTTATACATTATCAATAACTACTTATTTCATATTATTTGGATCGCTGGGGAGTGCTATGTACGGACAACGTGAAATAGCATATGTTCAAAAAAGTATAAAAAAAAGAAGTATAATATTTTATGAAATTTTTATAATGAGATTAATTACATTGTTTATTTCTTTATTAATATTTTATTTTACATTTTGTTTAAATGGGCAATATACAACATATTATAAAATCTTAATACTCGAAATTATTGCTAATGCAATAGATATAAGTTGGTTTTTTCAAGGATTAGAAGAATTTAAAAAAACTGTTGTTAGAAATATGTTAGTAAAATTAATAAGTGTTATTTGTATTTTTGTATTTGTGAAAACATCAAATGATTTGAATAAGTATTTTATAATATATGTTTTATCAACACTTTTAGGAAATTTTTCTTTATGGATGTATATTTCAAAATATATAAATAAAATTGATTTAAAAGAGTTAAAAATAATACGACATATAAAACCTATGATGATGTTATTTATTCCACAAATTGCTACTCAAATATACACTGTATTAGATAAAATAATGATAGGTACAATTGTAAGTGATAAATCAGAAGTTGGTTATTATGAGCAAGCACAAAAAATAATAAAACTATTAATGACTATTGCTACATCACTTGGAACAGTCATGTTACCTAGAATTGCTGCAACGTATGCAGAAGGAAATAATAAAAAAGTTAAAGAATATATGAATAAGTCATTTGCATTTATAATGATGATTGCTTTTCCACTAATGATGGGGATAATTAGTGTTGCATATAAATTTGTTCCTGTTTTTTATGGAGATGGCTATGATAAAGTTGCGCCTTTATTGTGTATAATAAGTCCAATAATTATTTTAATAGGTTTGAGCAATGTTACAGGAACACAATATTTATTACCAACTAAACAACAAAATAAATATACATTATCTGTTATCATTGGAGCATTTATCAATTTTATATTTAATTTTATTTTTATTAAAAATTTAGCTTCTATTGGAGCGTCAATTGCAACTGTCATTGCAGAGCTTTCTGTAACATTAACACAGTTTATTTTAATAAGAAAAGAAATAGAAATAAAAGATGTATTCAAAATTTCTTATAAATATATTATTTCGTCAATAATAATGTTTGCTTTTAGCATAATTATTGGGTATTTTATTTCTAATAATATTTTTTCAATTATAGTGCAAGCAATTAGCTCAATATGTATCTATTTTGCTTTATTATTATTGATGAAAGATGATGTAATTTTTGATGGAATATCAATGATTAAAGAAAGAGTAAGAAAATAATAATTGAAAGGAAGAAAAAAATGAAAATTGCAGTAGCAGGAACAGGTTACGTAGGATTATCACTAGCTACATTATTAAGTCAAAATAATGAAGTTATAGCATTAGACGTAATACCTGAAAAAGTAGAAAAAATAAATAATAGAATTTCACCAATAAAAGATGAATATATAGAAAAGTATTTTAAAGAAAAATCATTAAACTTAAAAGCTACACTTGACTATAAAGAAGCATTTGAAAAAGCAGAGTTTGTTATAATAAGTACACCAACAAATTATGATGAAGAAAAAAACTTCTTTGACACATCAAGCGTTGAAGACATAATAAAAAAAGTTATTAGCATGAATGACAATAATATTACAATGGTGGTTAAATCAACAATTCCAGTAGGATTCATAGAAAGTGTTAAACAAAAATATAATATAAACAACATTTTCTTTTCACCTGAATTTTTAAGAGAAGTAAAAGCATTATATGACAATTTATATCCTTCAAGAATAATCGTAGGAGAAAAAAATGAAAAAGCAAAACAATTTGCTAATTTATTAATTGAATCAGCAGAAAAAAATAATATAGAAACATTGTTTATGAATAGTACAGAAGCAGAAGCTGTAAAACTATTTGCAAATACGTACCTTGCACTTAGAGTAGCATATTTTAATGAATTAGACACATATGCTTTGACAAAAGGATTAAATAGCAAAGACATTATTAAAGGAGTATGCTTAGATCCTAGGATTGGTGATCAATATAACAATCCATCTTTTGGATATGGAGGATATTGCTTACCAAAAGATACAAAACAGTTATTAGCAAACTATAAAGATGTTCCTCAAAATTTAATAGAAGCTATTGTAAATTCTAATAAAACTCGTAAAGATTTTATTACAGAGGAAATTATAAGAACTAAACCACAAGTTGTAGGTATATATCGATTAACTATGAAAACAGGTTCTGATAATTTTAGAGCAAGTGCAATACAAGATATTATTAAAAATTTAAGAGCAAATAATATAGAAGTTATTATTTATGAACCAACATTAACTAAAAATGAATTTAATGGTTTTAAAGTAATAAATGATATAAATGAATTTAAAATGAAATCTTCTATAATATTAGCTAATAGGGAAGAAAGTTTGTTAGATAATGTAAAAGAAAAAGTTTATACAAGAGATTTATTTTCAAGAGATTAAGCTGAAAAATGAAATAATTTTAAATAAAAATAACTCAAAATATAATATTTTGAGTTATTTTTATTTAAAAAACACCATTTTCCAAAATTTGACAAAATTTTTAAAAGAGTGTATTATAACTACAACAAGGAGCGATTTTTAATGGAAGAAAATATAGAATTGTGCTATTTCAGGTTAGAAAAAGACAAATAC